>JAMOUL010000046.1 GCA_027062035.1 Candidatus Aminicenantota bacterium
CCCTGAAAAAGGGAGAACCACTGAATAGAAAGGCTCTGTGTAAAGATCTAACAAAGATGCACAGGGAATGCCAGGTTCCTGCAAATTGGGAAGATATTTATAAAAAACTTCCTGACATTATAGATGGAAAAACTGTAGTTATCCTGTTTTCCAACGGAAATATAAAGGAAAAGGTGGACAATCTTAAACTTTCCCTGGGGCTCTAATCAATTTCCGGTTTAATCCCTCCTTTATTTTTTCCCCATTGATAAGGTATACTAATTTGCTGGAGTGAGAAATGTGCGGAATTTTTGGAATAGTTTATTCAGAGGAAAAAGCTGATCTTGGAAAACATCTGTATAAAGCAGCAGAAAGGCTGGTTTACCGCGGATACGATTCTGCTGGCTTTGCAGGGATCTCAGAAAACGGAGCGGTCGATCTCAGAAAGGATGCGGGGAAACTGGAAGAGGTAGATAAACATCTGAATCTCAGGGAAATAAGAGGACAGAGAGGAATTGTCCAGTTGAGATGGGCAACCTTCGGAATCCCGAGTAAGGAAAATGCTCAACCCCATATTGACTGTAAGGGAAGGCTTGTTTCTGCGCACAACGGAAACGTTGTAAACACCGCTGAACTCATAAGGGAATTATCCTCAAGGGGTCATACATTCAGGGGAGACAACGACGGTGAAGTCGTATGCCATACCGTTGAGGATTTTTTTAACAGGGATAATAACCTCGACGAGGCGATAAGAAAAGCATACAGGGTGCTTAAGGGGGACTACGCCTTTGTGATAGCCGATTCCAGGGGAAAGGGAATGTTCGCGGTAAAAAAGGGGTCCTCTTTATTTATGGGAATAGGAGAAGGCTTTATATGCGCTTCATCTGATCTTCCTTCAATTCTCCAGTTCACCCGCAGGTACGTGCATCTCTACGATGGAGAATATGTGGAATTCGACCACAGCAAATTTACAATCAAAAGCCTGGAAACAGGGGAAAAAATAGAAAGGGAACCAGAGGTTTACAGTGGAGATATATCATCAGCGGAAAAGGGCGAATTCCCCCACTTTATGATAAAGGAGATAATGGAACAGCCCTCAACTGCAAGGACACTTATTACCTACATAAAGGAATCAGAGGAGCCAAGGGAATTTGCCAGGGAAATAAAGAAAACTCGAAGAACATACGTTATAGGCTCCGGCTCCTCCTTTCATGCTTCTCTTATGGGCACCTATTTCCTGGGAAGAATTGCTGGTAAACTTGCTATTCCCGTGGTGGCAGGAGAGTTTATTGAAAGATTTCAGGGACTTCTTGAATCAAAGGACAGTTTCATCCTTGTTAGCCAGAGTGGAGAGACAAAGGACACTATAAATGTCCTGGACTTCTTACAGAGCAAAGGATATGAAAACCTCTACTCCTTTGTAAACGTTCCTGGCTCCACCATTCATTTAAGAACCAAAAAAAGGTTCCCGATAATGTCAGACCTCGAAATAAGTGTGGCCGCTACCAAAACTTTCCTCAACCAGGTAATAGGGTTCGCCGGTCTGGCCTCCCTGATGACACCAGGGAATCCCGGATTAAAAACGCTGGAAAAGCTTCCAGAACTGATAGAAACTACCCTAAAGGAAACTGAGCTGCAGATAAGAGACCTCGCTTCCGAACTAAAGGATTTTAACTCCCTCTATATTCTTGGTTATGGGGAAAACTACCCGGCAGCCCTTGAAGGAGCGCTGAAGATAAAGGAAGTATCTTACATCCATGGAGAGGCCTATTATTCAACGGAATTTAAACACGGTCCCCTTGCTCTTATAGAACCTGATCAACCTGTAATATTCATATCATCAAATTCCCATCCGGAAAAGATCATCTCTGCGATAAACGAAGTAAGGGTGAGAAGAGGGAAAATAATATCTGTATCCAACGAAAATCCTTCCATCAGGCTCAATTCAGATGTTTTCATTCCTATAGCTGAGGATGGTTTCTTCACAACACCCATTCTATCCGTGGTCATTCTTCAGCTGCTTGCCTATTACCTCGCAGTAGAAAGGGGGCTTAATCCAGACACCCCCAGAAACCTTTCAAAAACCATAACAGTGGATTGACATGATAGACCAGGCATTAATACTTATTCTTTCGGGAACAATCCTCTTCCTGGCTCTCATAATATTCATCACCATAGAAAACAGGAGGAGGGACGAAAGAATAAGGTCCAGACTTGATACCTTTGCCGAATCCCTCAAAAGGGAAGTTATTGAGATAATTTCGCCGGTAAAGGAAAAGGTGGATGCAACAAAGGAAACCCTTGGCGAGACCCTTTCGGATCTGAAAAGGGAAACCCTGCGAACTGTTGAAGAACTATCCACTGCCAGAGCTGTACTGGAACGTCTTTCATCTGAAAACAGAAGGATCCAGGAAATCACTGACAAGCTCAGCGATATGTTTTATTCCACAAAGGAGAGGGGAACCATCGGGGAATTTCTTCTCGAAAATATCCTTTCAAGTTTCCTTCCCGATTATATGTGGGAGAAACAATATTCTATTGGCTCAGATCAGAACAGGGTTGATGCAGTGGTAAAATTCAGGGACAGGGTGGTTCCCATAGATTCCAAATTCCCGAGGGAGGATTTTGCTGCCTTCGAAAAAAGCGAAGGAGAAGAAGGGGAAAAAGCATGGAGGAATTTTACAAGAAAGATAAAGGCACATATAGACGACATCGCAAGAAAATACATCATTCCGGAGGAAGGCACCACAAGTTATGCCATAATGTTTGTGCCCTCAGAACCCCTTCATTCGGTTATAACTTCTCCCAAGAATCCCTTCGGGGGAAAAAACGAAATCTGGGACCACGCAGTCTCCAGAAGGGTAATAATAGCCGGCCCATACAGTTTACTCGCCATCATATCATCACTTCTTGCCTTTACTGAAGCAGAAGCCATAGGTAAAAGCATAGATCTCATATACAAATCAGTGGGCGGTGCAGAAGAAAGACTTGGAAAAATAGAAGAGATGCTTGTTACCCTTAAAACCCATCTGAAGAATTCCATGGCAAAGGTGGGAGAAATAGAACAGGAACTCCAGAGAACCAGGAATTCTCTCGGAAAAATTAAAGGGAAAAAAGAGGATTAATTTTTTAAAAAAACTTGTGTTTTTCCCCGGATATGATATAATTTTTGCAAGGAAAACCTCCTCATAATCACCTTCTCCCGAAACTCCCACCATCCCCATCACCCCCCGGAAGGGGGGTGGTTTATTTAGCCTTTTTTACTTTATTGCCAATGTTGAACTTCTTTGAGATGAGGAAGGTTCCATTGTGAAAAACAACCACCTGATACTCGCCTTTCTCTTTTACTTCAAGCATTCTCCACATAATCACCCGCTTATAATACTTTCCTTCCTCCCCAAATGAGAGCGTGTATTTTCTTACAAGTTTTCCTTTAAAATATACACGAATCTCCACTTCGTTCCTGCCTTCGGCATTTCCAAGTACAAGATAGAGAACGGGATTCTTCTCCACTCCGGTTTTAAAAGGAAGTTTCAAAAATTTATTTCCGCTGTCCTTTATTCCCTTAATAAGGGATAATTCTTTAATATAAAGCATGTTATCCTGAGGCAGGGTCTTTATTGAAGCACAGCCCGTGAGAAAAACTCCCATGAAAATTAAGAAACCCAGAATTTTCCTCATAATGGAATCACCCTGAAGAAATATTTTTTAAGATTAAGGGAATACCCCACCTGGAGTTTAATGGCATTTCTAAGGTTCTTTTCCAGGTAAGTCTCCACTGTGGTAATTCGTCCCCTCAGATTGTTATATATTGAAAAGAACCGGAACCTGAATCCAAAGAATAACCCCACATCTCCCATACTGGAAACCCTTTCCAGTTCCATTTTATCGTTGAAATAAAATATGGTGGTGATATAGCTCCCCTGGTTCTTAAACTCTATTCTGCCGTTTACAAAATAATTGTTATATCCCTCCACCCAGAACCCCCCTGATTTGTATCGGGAATTCAGGGATAAATCAACACCAAGTGTAAATTTCCATATATTCTTTTTAAGTCCGAGAAAATAATTAAATTCTGTCCATGAGGTCTTTCCACGTTCCCACATCTGATTAACATCTATGCCGGGTAATAATTCAGCTCCTCCTGGCAAAATAAATCCCTCACTCGAAAGGGAAAATCTCAATCCCGGACTCAGTTTCTCGGAATAATCCTTCCCATAGGGAAACCTCGAAAACATGAAAAATCCCTCCACTGTAAGGGAAAAGGTTTTCTGCAGAAAAGGAACCGGCTTAAAACTCAAATTCATACTCATATCCTTTCGTAAAGTACGCTCCACAAGATCATCGGTGAGGCTCGCATTTAAATTAAGGTTAAAAATTGAGGGTGTATAGGAGAACCTGATGGAAGAAACCTCTGTTTTTGTAATTATATCGTGGTCTTCCTGGACGTTTTTCACCCAGGATAAATTCAAGATTGAATTTTTAACAGGGATAATGTCCGTCGAAATGCCAATAACATAGGAAGAATAATAATTCCAGCCCACCTCCACCACTGGCTGAAAAAACTTGAATTTCTTGAATTTCAGGGAGGAAGAGAACCAGTAATGGGGCTTTTCCGTTTCCCTTGTGGTAACTCTGTTCTGTATCCTGAACTCGAATAGTTTCCCCTCCCGAAGCGAAGAAAGGATAAAGTCCATATACTTACCCATGGTTGTGTAAAAAACTGAATTATCAATGAGAGAAGGCTTTCCCTTCTTTCCAAAACTTCCTGACCCCGAAAAGATAATGCCACGGGGGTCTCCCGGAATTTTAAACAATCCCCTTTCAAAGTACCTCAGTTCGTATGTCCCCCGGTAAGCTTTCTCCTTGACATCCAGAATCACTCCAATGAAGGCACCCTCCTCCTGGGTATATTTAAGTGTTCCAGGCCTCAAATGGGTCCTATCAGGTGGTTTTCCCAGATCAAGAATCATATAGTGCATGGGAAGGGAAGGAGCACCAAGCGCGTAGGGTAATACATTTGTCCCTTTAACCCTTCCCCTTTCATTAACCGTAATTTCCCTGGCTTCGAAGTATATGGCCGCCTTCTTCAAATCCTCTGGATATTTGAACTCCGGAAGGCTGAGCCCTTTGCCCTCAGTTTTTACCTCATTCGCAAATCTAATACCCATCCATAGCAATTTTTTCTTTTTGACCTTCAGAATCATCATGTCATATTCCTTTCCGGAAAACTTTACATCCCCGGCGATAAGTCCCTCCCATCTTTTCAGATCGAAATAGAATCTTTTACCCTGGACAGAATTTCCCAATAGTTCTATATGAAGATTGCCGCTTGCATAGATATACTTATCATCTGCACTATAGAGAACATATCCTCCCTTTACCTTTAAAACCTCTCCGGAAACCATGCAGGTTGAAAGCAAAAGGAGAATCAGGATCTTAAAAAAGCGATAGTTTGTAAAGTTTCCCATCAGTTGAAAAAAGATAAAAATTATCGAAGCTGTCCTTTGTTATCCCTCCGGGATAATTGGTGGGAGAAGCGTATGCCTTTTCAATTTCGCCATCGGGCCGAAAAACATAAATGGAAAGATTCGCCCTTTCCACTATAACAATATTTCCTGCCCACCCTTCAATTCCCGATACCTGAAACCCTGTTATCTTAAACATAAAGGAAAAAACCCCTGTATCCGGATCGAATTCAAATACTGAACTGGAACGGGCATCGTAAATTATAAGGCTGGTCCCATCGTTGGTGATAAAGGCAGGAATTTTTTCTCCCACAGGAAATTCAACAAGTATATCACCGGAAAGTGGATCCAGCACCAGAATCGAACGTTCCAGTATCCCAACATAAAGTTTGCCCTCAAAGAAGGTAATCCCTGAAGGTGTCCCTCCCACGTATAACTCCCTTGTTACTATACCCGAATCCGGGTCTATGGCATAAAGGGTTCCTCCTTCGGAGGCAAACCACAATTTTTCCCCATCGAAACACAGGTCCCCATTCCCTGAAAGTCGGGTATCCATAATCTTCAGTATTTTAACCTCTATCTTCGACGCTTCGGGATCAAAGGGATTGTCAAAAATGATATCCCGACAGCCACTAAAAACTAAGGCGAAAACCAAGATAAAGATTACCCTTTTCAACCCCACCTCCTATGGAAGCCCTTTTCCTGTCTGAAAATTTAATATCAAGTATGTGCACCACCCATACTCCCAGTGCACCAAGCATAAAAAAGTTTCTATCCTTGAAACTTCCCTCTGTTTTTCTTCTGTAATAAACGGCAGTGTCAGAATCGGTGGCCGCCTTATACAGATCGTAATATTTATAGCCATCCCTGTTTTTCAAAAACGCTCCGATAGCGAAACCAAAAAAGCTACCTGCAAGAATAATTCCCTTAACATATTCCCTGGATTTGATCTGTTTTATCCCGGGAATAATAAGGGTAAAGCTTTTCTTCTTTACCGGTGCGGGAAAAACAACAAGGGAAAACAAAATTATGCAGAATATTTTTCTGGTTAATGCCATCCTTAATTCATTTTACTCCAATGAAATACATTTACATAGTTCCTTTAATCTGGTTCAGTATAAAAGCCTTTCTTTAATATAACTCCATATTCTCTCAGAGGCCCTTCCATCTCTGTATTTAAAAGCAATATTTAGAATTTCTTCCCTTCTTTGCATGTAATTATCCTTTCCATTAATCAGAATTCTCTCTATTTCAGCCTCCAGTTCTTTCTGGTTATAGCACTTCGGTCCGGGAGTTATCCATTCATAGTCAAACTGGATCTCTCTATCAACCGTAACATAGGTTTCATAATCATAGGGAAAGAACACCACCGGTTTTCCGGTGAGCAAATAATCCATGTAAATGGAAGAATAATCCGTTACAAGAAGATCTGATACAGGAAGGAGAGGGTAAATGTCCTTTCCTTTATGATAAAAAAACACAGGAAAATTTTCCCTGAACTTTTCGGGGACCTTCACTTCGGGATGGAATTTCATTACGAAAACAAACCTGCGACTTATGGCGAACTCCTTCAAACGGTCAACATCAAGAAACCCTCCCTCTATCGGTTCATTGTCTGTAAAATCTCTGAAGGTAGGAGCATAAATTATCAGTTTGTAACCTTCCTCCTTCAATTTCTTTACCCTGTTAATAAGGTCAATGTCTGTCTCCAGAAGGTCCAGTTCGTCAGGGTCTCTGAAAAAAACATCGTTCCGGGGATATCCGAATTCCTTTATTTCCTCCGTTTTAATGGTGCTGGCAAAAACATTTTTGGTGTAAAACTCAGAGGTTGATACCAGGAGCGTATATTTCGGGAGTCTCCACCTTAATATATTTATCAACCTGTTTATTATCGTTCGATTAAAGCTGGGATTGTCCGTTTCTATCTTCTTAAATCCCACTCCGTGCCAGAGCTGAACCTTTTTTGCCCGTGCAGCAAGATACACCTTATATTTTCTTATCCACAACCGATTGTCCACCACAATCACTCTGGCCCTTAGTAAAGAAATAAAAGACTTAAGAGAGGGATGAAAGGTCACCGGAATCCTGTTTTTTTTAAGTAGATTAAAGGTTCTCATCTCCTCTGTAAGAAAAAGGATTTTCGCTCCCGGGCCTTGCCTGTAAGCATGTGAAAAGAGATATTTAACATTGTCGAGAAATCTTCCCCTGTCCCTTCCAATAAACAGGACAAGTTCTCTGTTTTTCGGAACTATAAGCGCAAGGGGATAAAGGAACAACCATCCCGGAATATATACCAGAATTACCCGTACAAGCACCTTAAAAAATGAACGAATTTTATTATCCTTTTCTCCTGACATCTATAACCTGCCCTGTAATATCAGAAAGAAGCGTCTTAAGTGTAGCCTCTGCCACCTTTTCTGGCTGGAGTAGTGTATCTGGGGGTTCCTTCCCGAAGGCCTTAAAACGCATTGGGGTTGCAGTTCTTTCAGGATTTATAGCATTGATTCTTATATGATCCTCAAGGAGCTCCTCAGCCAGGCCCTGCACAAGATTGACAATGGCCGCCTTTGTGGAGGAATACACGGTGTAAAGGCCCCTCCCCCTGGTGTAGGAACTCGAGGTAAATAAAGCAATGCTCCCTCTGCTCTCCCTTAAAAACGGGATCGAGGCCCTTACCACGTTTATGGAACCTATATAGTTAATGCTGATCTCCTCCATTATCTCTTCTTCCTTTCTGTCTTCCAGCTTTCCCACCCTCAGTATCCCCGCCGTATTTATAACGAAGTCCACCCTCCCTTCCCTATTCCTGACACCCTGAAGCGCCTTCTGGAGTTGCTGGATATTCCTGACATCAACACCCGTGCTTCTGGAAAAACCATAAGCTCTGGCTCCATGTTCAACAGCAACATCCACCGCGGCCTTACCGATCCCTGCACTTCCGCCAAATACAACCAGGACTTTCCCTCTGAGGTCTTCCAGGGGAATTTCAGGAATTGAATATGTCCTCAACTGAAAAATTTTGTCTATGAGAAAAATATCTTCCGGGTAAGTTAATTTGATATTTCTCTCCTCTCCCCTGACCACAAATATGGGAGAAATATTGTGTTTAAGTACCAGCCCGCAATCATCTGTTACATCGCCTACAACAGCCATTTTATGAGCCTTTCTTATTATGCTCAGCTTAAAACTCTGGGGAGTCTGTCCCTTCATCATGTATTTCCTGGGCGGAATATCCTCAATGAACATGTTATCGTTAACACGAATTATGGTGTCCACAGATGGTATTGCCACATCCACGGCCCCGTGCTTCACTGCTGCTTCTATGGATTCATCAATAATCCTTTTGGAAACAAATGGCCTTACAGCATCATGGATGAGGACAATGGCCTCATCATCCTCTATTGAATTTACCCCTATGGCTGAGCTTTCCTTTCTTGTCTCTCCACCGTTGAGTATCTTCTTTACCTTCCGGTAATTTCTCTTGAGTAAAATTTCCTCCATTAGATGGCGGAAGGAGGGATTTATTACCAGAATGATCTCATCGACGGAAGGATGCTTCTCAAAAACCTCTATTGTATGTTCTATAACGGTTTTTCCTGCCACCTTAACAAATTGCTTGGGCACCGGGAACCCCAGCCTTTCACCGCTTCCCCCTGCGAGAATTATTGCATAGACCTTATACATTACTTCCTCCCAGAAGGTTAAATTTTCTCACATAATAAATTCTGTAAACAAGTATGAACCCATCCACAAGTACCCTTATAGCAGCAATTGCAACAACCGTAAGTATACCGAAGAAGTAAAATCCCAGAAGAACAAGGATATAAAACAGTGATCCAAATATAACGCTTAAATTGAAGTATTTTTCCTTTCCAAAGGAAACCAGGACCGAAGATCCCAGAAGTACATGCACGCTAACGATGGGAACTATAAGGGAAAGTATCCTGAGGAGCTTTATTGAAGCCTCAAAATTCCTCCCTCCCACTATCATAATAATTTCCCTTGCAAAAATGTTAATTCCAGCAAGTACCAGAATTCCAAAAATCAAGCTCGCCCTTATAGCCTTTTTCATAAACTCCCGGTCCTTCTTATATGAGGAAAAGGGATAAATAACCCTGTTGTAAAGATTTATGGGCCTTCTGAAAAGCCTGACAATCTTTTCGGCCACCCCGTAGTAGGCAACATCCTTCATTGTAAATATGGATCCAATAATCACAGTATTTGCTATAGTATAAAAGCTCACGGATAGGCGAGAAAGGAAAAAGAAAAAGCTCTTTTTAAACAGGTAAAATATGGTGGGAAGGTGAAATTTGATCTTAACCGGATAGATCCTGAAGGCGAGATAAAGCCCAAGAAAGCCTGCCACAATACTGGCCAGGGAGTTTATAACAGGAACAAAAATGTACTGGGAAGCATTCCTGATAAAAAGGAAAATGGCAATGGTAAAAAACAATCTGTTTATCACACTCAAAACAGTTATGTATTTCATCCTCTCAAGTCCCTGGAAAAACCAAACAGGGGAAAAAATATTTCCAAACACTGCACCAAAGGTCAAAAGGTAAAGAAGATACTCACTCCTGAGCTTTCCTATTGAAAACACAAGAAAAAGCAATATTGCCAGACTCAAAAGCATCAGCAGAATTCTTATGAAAATAACCGAAGAAAATATCTCCCCTATCCTTTCAGGATTGTCTCTATTTACAGAAATTTCATGGGTAGCAGAAATACTAAAGCCATAGTCGGTAAGGATGTTGAAATACTGAATTATTCCCTGGGCAAAAATGATCAATCCATATTTATCCGGCCCGAGAACCCTCACAAGATAAGGAATGGTTAAAAAGGGAAGAAGATATCTTGCCCCCTCAATAAAGGAAAGGGAAAGGAAATTTTCTACGAGCCTTCTTTTCTCATGCCTTTCTACCATAATCAGGTAGATTCCCCCTCATCCTTTCTCTTGGAGGCTTCCAGAATCAGGGATACAAGGTTCGCCTTTATATTCTTTTTCCTGTTATGAGGAATGTATTCTATGTGGACCTTGACATCTCTCCATCCCAGAATTTGAAGGGCAGCTTCTTCCCCTTCAAGGTTCTCGGACTGGGCATCCATAAGTCTTCCCCCTCTAAAGAACAACCTTCCTTCCTTCTTCCCCTTCTGGACAGTTATTACACCGGTAACGCCATCCATTTCCACCATCTGGAGTATGGAAGGAAGAGTTATCCCCTGAATCACATCGCTTTGTTCTATCTTTTCCATTGTTTCTGTTATCAATTTTTTGAAACTGCTTGGAATATATGGTTTAAAAATATATTTAATAATTCCGAAATCTTTAAGCTCTTCCATATGCTTGAGATTCATCATCCTCATAGTACTCTCTCCTGAAGCAACTATCACATGCATCCACTTCTTACGGTTCATAATTTCCATAAGGAGAGAAATTCCATCCATTTCAGGCATCCGGATATCTGTTATCAAAAGATCCACTCTGGCTTTCTCTATTTTCTCAAGGGCTTCCTTTCCGTTCCTGGCAAATTCAATGACATACCTCTTCGCCTCCTCCTTCAGCTCCTTTTTGAGAGACTCCAGAATTCTCTCATCGTCATCTACAATAAGAATCCTTCTTTTCATACTACCATTTAGTAAGTTTTTCTATATCATAAATCAGATCATCTTTATTATATTCCGAAAGTTCTGGAATGTGAACATCCATTCTCAGTGCATCTTCTGGACACGCCTCCACACAGAAACCACAGTAAGCACATTTTCCGAGGTCTATTATAAACTGCTTTGGTCTTTTCTCAAGAGGATGATCGGGATCTTCTTCGGCTTCTATGTATATACACTCGGCGGGACAGGCAGTGGCACACATGTAACACGCCACACACCTCAGTCTCCCATCTTCCCTTTCAAGGAGCCTGTGGCGAAGCCTTACCCTGGGAAAGGTTTCCCTTCTTTCCTCCGGATACTGTATGGTAACTGTCTCTCCTTTTTTGCTTGAAAGATGGAAAAACCTGAGTGTGTGGTAATACATATTCACAAAGAAATGCCTTGAGGTAATTCCGAGGCCCTTTACTGCTTCAATAAAATACCTCATTTTATCACCACCATTACAGCAGCTGTTATAAGTATATTAAGTATGGAAAGGGGAATGAGGGACTTCCAGCCCAGGTCCATAAGCTGGTCATATCTATATCTGGGATAGGTCCATCTAACCAGAAGGAGGAACCATATCATAAACCACAGCTTTATATTAAAGGTAATGAACTGAACAATCCTTACCGCCACAGGGGAAAGTGCAAGGTCTGTTCCCCATGGAAAATGAAATCCATCTGCAAAAAGCCATGGAAAGTTGTATCCACCAAGGAAAAAGGTGGTAAACAGAGCTGCAAGAAGAAGAACTTCCACAAAATCACCCACAAAGAACATTCCGAATTTCATTCCGCTGTACTCGAGGAAATACCCTATTATCTCAGATTCTCCCTCGGGAAGATCGAAGGGCACCCTCTTGTTTTCTGCCATTCCGGCTATCAAAAACAGGATGGCCGCAAGGGGCTGAAGAATTATTCCCCACAGGGGCACCCACCCTCCAAGGATGTATCTGTTTTGCATGTGAACAATCTCGTTGAGGTTCAGAGAAGGAAAAACCATTAAGACTCCCACGATTGAAAGGCCAAGGGCAACTTCGTAGGAGATTATTTGAGCTGTTGCCCTCATCCCTCCTATAAGCCCGTATTTGTTTCTTGAGCCGTACCCTCCGAAGATAACTCCGTAAATGGCAAGGGAGAGGAGGGAAAGGATAAGCACTACCCCGACATTGGATCCTATAACAGAGAGGGGGAAATCCCTGCCGAACAACGTTATGGAATCTGCCACTGGAATGGCTCCAACAGGAACCAGGGCAAAAAACAGTGCAATTATTGGGGCCAGAAAATAAAAGGGTTTGTCAACAAATGGAGGGGTATAGTCCTCTTTAAAAAACATCTTGAGGGCATCGGCAAAGGGCTGGAAAAATCCATTCAGCCTCAATCCCAGGACAGCCGCTCTATTTGCTCCTATTCTGTCCTGAATTACGGCTGATTCCTTTCTTTCAAGAAGAGTTATATAAAGCACTGTCATAAGGGCCCATGTAAAAATAACAACCACTTTAATGGCAACAGCTATTATCCATTCCATTTCTTATACTCCCTTTCAAATTCCTCCCTGAACTTACCCGGATCCCATACCATGGAAAGTCCCAGGGTGGAGGAAATAAATTCGCCGATTGCACCTTCCTCCATTGATTCTCCAAGGGGCTCCAAAGCTTTTTGAAATTCCTGGATCCTTCCTTCTAAATTTGTCCAGCTACCAGCCTTTTCCGCAAATGTAACACAGGGAAGGATGAGATCGAATTGCTCCATGCCCTCAAATTTGTTGGAAAAGACACCGATCTTTATTTTATGATTGCTAATTTCTTCCGGAACAAAGTGAAAGACTATTGCCACTTCCTCTTTTCCCCTTTCTTCCTTTATACCGAGTATTTCAGCTCCCTTCCTGTTTGGATTTTTATCTGAAACCCTGAGGATATTATCATCATCCCCATCGGGTCTGGCTACAAGGGAGACTCTCCACTGAAGGGTTCTTGTAAGGTTTTTCCAGTACACCAGCTCTTCATTGGTCATCCAGGCAGAAAGATAAATTCTGACATCCTTTCCTGCAATTTCCATTATTCTGGAGCTTACTTCATCCCAGGTAATCTCCTTTCCTCTCCATATGGGTTTTTCTATCCTGTCATTATCAATAAAAGTATAGGAATATCTACCCTCATCGCATATCCACCATTTATTAACTTCCATATTCTTCCTTGGTTTTATCCTGAAAACCCTCTGTTTTGAAAAACGATTCCTTATTCTGCTTGTGTTGGTGTGTATTTCAATGTTACATCCCCTGGCACAGAAGGGACATATGGAAGGAGTTCTCTGCAGGAACCACACCCTGGATTTAAACCGGAAATCAAGATCGGTTATGGCACCAACCGGACATATATCCACCAGATTCCCGGAATAATCGTTCTCTATCTTCTTTCCATCAAACAAACCTATATAGGAATGCACTCCCCTTTCGAAAACCCCGAGTTCCCGGGTTTTTATAACGTCGTTCAAGAATCTGACACATCTCGTACACAGAATACATCTTTCTGCATCATAAATTAAATTTTTGCCCCAGTGGACTCTCTTGGGCTTTCTTACCTTATCCTCTCTCCACCTTGACTCTTCCAGATCATATGTAAAATAGTAATCCTGAAGGGTACATTCCCCCGCCTGATCACATATGGGACAATCCATGGGGTGAGTGGTAAGTATAAACTCCAGAACAGCTCTCCTGTGCTTTCTCAATTCCTCTGTATCAGTCTTTATAACCATCCCATCCCTGACAGGCGTCATACAGGAAGGAACTGGCTTCCTTTCGCCCTCGATCTCCACAAGACACATTCTGCAATTCCCGTCCGGTCTCAGTCCTTCGTGATAGCAGAGACGGGGAATATAAATTCCAGCATCCTCAGCAGCTTTAATTATAAGGGTTCCTCTGTATGTCTCAACCTCTTTGCCGTCTATAACTATCTTTATTCTCTCTCTATCGGACATCTTTTCTCCCTTATATGTTCTTCAAGTTCAGCTCTGAATTTATCGCAAATAGCTATAACTGGCATGGCAGCTGCATCACCCAGAGGACATATTGTTTTGCCCATGATGGAATTGGCTATATCGATAAGCAGATCAATATCCCCCTTTCTACCTCTCCCTGTGGCTATTCTCTCTGCTATCTTTGCCATCCAGGGAGTACCCTGTCTGCAAGGGGTACACTGTCCACAACTTTCGTGTGCATAAAAACGGGTAATCACCCTCAACACATGGGCCATACATGTGGTATCGTCCATAACGATAACCGCACCTGAGCCCAGCATGGTTCCCGCCTTCATCATGGAATCAAAATCAAGGGAAATGTCTATCTCCTCTGCTGTAAGCACAGGAGAGGAAGTACCACCGGGTATCACGGCTTTAAGTCGTCTGTTTTCCCTTATTCCACCTGCATGGTTATATATCAGCTCCCTTAAACTGACTCCCATGGGAAGTTCATAGAGCCCCGGATTTTTCACGTGGCCGCTCACTGCAAAGAGCTTGGTTCCTCCGCTCCTTTCCACACCCAGGGCAGCAAACCATTCCCCTCCCTCCCTTATTATGGATGGAAGACAGGAAATGGTTTCCACATTATTTACAACGGTGGGGCAGTAATAAAGACCATGGGTTGCAGGAAAAGGAGGTCTTATTCTGGGATTGCCCCTTTTCCCTTCAAGGGATTCTATAAGAGCAGTTTCCTCTCCACACACATAAGCACCTGCACCACGATGCACATATATATCGAGGTTAAAATCAGTACCAAAGATTCCCTTCCCCAGAAAACCCTTAGAATAAGCTTCCTCTATTGCCCTTTCAAGGGCCAGAGCAATTTTTGCATATTCGCCCCTTATGTAAATATATGCAGTATTAATTCCAACAGCCCACGAAGCAATAATAGCACCCTCTATAAGCAGATGGGGAGATTTTTCCATTATATACCTGTCCTTAAAGGTACCCGGTTCTCCTTCATCTGCGTTTATGCACAGATATTTGGGCCTGTTTGTTTCCTTCGGTACAAAGCTCCATTTAACCCCGGTGGGAAAACCAGCCCCTCCCCTTCCCCTGAGATTGGATTTTTTGACTTCTTCTATAACTTCTTCAGGCTTCATGGAAAGAGCCTTTCTTGCGGCTTCGTACCCTCCTCCCTTAATATACTCGTCGATTCTTACCCTTCCAAACCAGGGAGTTATTACCAGGTTCACTTCAAGCCCTCCAGTATTTCGTCTATTTTTTCCGGGGTTAAACGACCATAAAATTCTTCGTTTATCTGCATGACAGGCGCAAGCTCACATGCACCAAGGCACTCCACGGTTTCCAGTGTGAATTTACCGTCGAGGGTGGTCTCTCCCACATCGATTTTCAACTTCTTTCTCAAATAGTTGAGCAGGGTATCGCTTCCAAGAAGAGAACATGTAAGATTCCTGCAGATCTTTATTTTATATTTACCCACCTGACTTCTGTAAAACATGGTATAGAAGGTAACTACCTCGTGAACATCCACAGGGGAAATATCCAGCAGGGAAGCCACCCTTTCCTCTCCCTCTTCGTCAATAAAACCCCATTCGTTCTGAAGAATGTGAAGAACCTCCAGCAGAGCAGAGCGCTTATTGGGATAATGTGTGAGAAGTTTCTCTATTTTTTCCATTGTTTCCCTGCTTATTTCCTTCATCTGTCCAGCTCTCCACCTATCATGTTTATGGAGGCAAAGGTCGGAATAACATCTGCTACATAATGTCCTTCTATCATTTTCCCGAGGGCGGACATTATG
>JAMOUL010000047.1 GCA_027062035.1 Candidatus Aminicenantota bacterium
TCCATCCCAGCTTCCCTCAGGGCTTTCCAGTAATCATCTTCGTTTCCGCCTGGAAGAATGAAAGCCCTGGTACACTCGTTGAACCCGTAGTTTTTTATCCTGTCGGCATTTATTCTCCCGAATTTTAAATTCTGTCTCCTTAAAAGCATCTGAATTCTATCCACCCCCTCCTGCCATACCCCTGCATCACTGTATATCTCAACATCCAGACATGTTTGAGGAACAGAAGGCTTCTTACAACCGTAAAAGAGAAGAAGAACTGAAAAAATTATAATCCAGATTTTCCCTGCACCACTCATGGAAAGAGGGTATCACACAGCTTGACGATCATCAAAGGTTTGGTTAAACTTTCTGCGGAGGTTTTATGAGAAAATCCGAGATAAGCTCCATTGTTTTTGCAATACTTCTGATTTCATTCTTACTGCCCTTTCTGCAACTTTCCTGCGGCAATCAGGAATTGAAAACAGTCTCTGGAATTCAGATGATCACCGGATTCAAAATGGAACAACCCTTTGCAGAAAAGGACAAACCCCGAATAAAAAAGATTAAAGGCGATCCATTTACAAGGCTCGCATTCCTTCTGGGAATAATTGGCCTTGTGCTGAGCTTCCTGAAGGGAAGATTTATCTCGAAGATCACAGCACTGATAGGTTTTCTGGGGGCAGGTACCATGCTATTTTTAAAAACTAAAATAGACCAGAAAATTGCAGAAACAGGAGCAGGACTTCTGGCAGTTAATTATAAAATAGGATTCTGGCTGGTTCTTGTCCTTTTTATGGTTATATTCTTAATAAATCTCCTTCTTCCGGAAAAACAGGAATAAAATATCACGCTTTGCGCTCCGCAAGAAGCGAAAATGCGGTAAAATATAAAGGGGAAAGATGAGATTTTTCGTCCACTTCGATATTGATGCCTTTTACGCTCAGGTAGAACAGCTTCGTAACCCTGAACTTCGCGGGAAACCGGTAGCAGTAGGGGGCAATTCCCTCACCCGTTCTGTGGTAGCTGCAGCGTCCTACGAAGCCAGGGAATACGGCATAAAGGCGGGTATGCCGGTTTTTCAGGCGAAAAAACTCTGTCCCCACTGTATTTTCATTTCCCCTGATTTTCGCCTTTACGAAACTTATTCCCTTAAATTCTATAAACTGCTCTACCGGTACTCTCCTGACGTGGAGGTACTTTCCCAGGATGAGGCCTTCGTTGAACTTACCCATTGCAGGCTTCTTTATCCTGATTTTGTGGAGGCAGCAAGACGCATAAGAAGGGAGGTATCCAGAGAACTGGGGCTAAGGGTATCAGCAGGTGCAGGTTCTTCAAAGATCGTGGCAAAGCTGGCAACATCAAGGGCGAAACCCGATGGTTTTCTCCACATTCCCCCTGACAGGGAACTGGAGTTTCTCGAAAGCTTTGCCCTTGAGGACATACCGGGAATTGGCAGAAGAACCGCTGCAGCTCTTAAACGTCTGGGTATAACCAGCATACCTGACCTGAGGCAGATTTCCCCCCACAAAATAAGAAGGTTCCTTGGAAAGCGTGGCGAAGACCTGTATCTTATGATGCTTGGAAAGGACTTTTCCAGGATAGAACCCCCTCAAAAACCAAAGTCCATATCCAGGGGATACACCCTGGAGAAAAACATCCACACATTAAAGGAGGCAATCCCCCACATCATATATCTGTGCGACTCGGTAGCCACGGAATTGAGAAAGGAAGGAGGAAAGGCAACCAGAGCCTGCCTGAGAATCAGGTGGGAGGATTTTTCCGAGGTCTCCCGTTGCGTATCGGTGTTTCCTCCCTTTTCCGATTTCTTCACACTTTACCACCAGGTAAGGAAGATGGCAGAAGGCCTCATATCCGGATACGGAATAAGACTGCTGTCCGTTGAGGTCTCTGGAATATATTATGAACCCACACCCACCCTCTTTAAATTCCGTGAAGAGGAACTGATGACCGCCCTGGACAGAATAAGAGAAAGATACGGATTTCCTGCAATTTCATTCGCCTCAGAGGCAAGGAAAAAGAACGAAGGGGTTTTCGTTTTTAAGTCCACAAGAAGGGTTCTATCCCGTTGAACCGAACCCTCCCTCTCCCCTGCTGGTATTCCAGTTTATCCCATCCCTTCCTACCCTCTTAATTTCTCCCCTTACATAGGGAAGAAGAACGAACTGTATGATTTTATCGCCCTTTTTAATTTTGAAGGGTTCATCCCTGAGGTTTATGAGGTGAATCTTCACTATGCCCCTGTAGCTGGAGTCCACCACCTGGGCGCCCTTGATTATACCCTTAAGGGCCATGGAGGAACGGTTAAATGCTATCATCACCGTGTTTTCAGGAATCTCCATCCTGAGGCACGTGTTTACGAGTACATCTCCCCTGGGAGGAATTTCAATATCATACGGGGCAAAAAAATCCATCCCTGCATCCCCCGGGTGGGCATATGCAGGTAAAGGAACCTCTTCAGGAGATATTCCCAGGCGTTTAGCCTCTTCTTCATCAACGAAAACTTTAACTTCCATGGAAAAATTTTACTGCCTCGAAGATTTTTTTCAAAATTTCAGCAGAAGCAAGAAACTGAAAATGACCTATCAGTTCTTTTCTGAAATTTCAACTTATAAATTTGTTCGAAGGGATTTATTTTTATAATATTTCTACATGAGGAGGTTAGGTTATATATTTTCACTTATATCTGTAACGATAATACTGGGATTTTGCGGAAAAACTTCCGGTTTTCCGCCAACGGATAGTTTAAAGCCCCTGAAACTCTCTCTGGTGGCAGATTTCTCAGAGCTGGAAGACGTGGGACTTGTTGGAGATGTTGAATTAATGGGCAATGACGAAATCGTATTCACCGATGTGCAGAGGAATACAATCTACCGAACGAACATTTCCTCCAGAAAACTTACCCCTATAGGAAGGTCTGGAGAGGGACCCGGCGAATATTCCTCTGTATCTGACCTGTACGTGGATGGAGACCGTCTTTACATAGTGGAGGGAAGAAGCAAAATAATGGTCTACTCCATCGACGGAAAATTTATCTCCGAACAAAAGCTTAAGGGGAACTTTTTCAGGGCCTGGTTTGTGGGAAAAATCGGGGAAGAATTTATACTGGCAAAAATGGTGATGAAAAACAGAATTGAGCCCTATCTTGGAGTTTACCGCTGGAAGGAAGGAAAGGAGCCAGAACTTATCGTCGAAAATCCGGTCTCACAAAAGACAAAAAAGAGGGAATCAGCGGGAAGGATTGCCTTTCAGATCTTTTTCATCAGCTTTCCTGCCTATGGAGTAATTGAGGATAAAATTTTCTCTTCAGCTTCCCACACTTATACATTTTCTTTCCTGGACATAAATGGAAAAATCATCAAAAAGGTGACTATAGATGCCCCTGAACCCCAGATACATCCATCTTTCAGAAAGGGAAGGAAGATTAAAAGGGACAGGATATATGCTGTTATCCACGCCTACATGTGTCGGGAAAATCTCTGTTTAATTTCAAGTTATTACAGGGATAATTTTCCCCGTCTCGATGTTTTCTCAAAAGAGGGAAAATATCTCAGGTCATATTTCATTCCATTGCCCTTTGACAGGCCCATTGCCAGCACCATTAAAATCCAGAAAGGGTATTTGATATTCTACAGCATCGAAAACTCGGGCTTCAAAATTTACAGATTACCGGAGAAAATTTAGAAAAAATTACGTATAAGTTTATATAAAACTCAGAAGGAGGGCGGAATGAAATTTAAAGGACCTGCTCTGGCATTTGTCTTCTTTTTTATAGCTTATGGGCTGATAAATGCCTGCACTTCTGTGGTGGTAACAAAGGGAGCAAGTGCCGATGGCTCGGTGATTAACACATACCTCTGTGACGGAGAATTTTTGCCCCCGCTTAGAATTATTCCTGCTGC
>JAMOUL010000048.1 GCA_027062035.1 Candidatus Aminicenantota bacterium
TACCGACAAGCTGGCTAATAAAACCGCTTCTGTTTCTTCAAATTTCTACCTTAAAAAGTAAAAAATCCGTCGGGGAATCCCCGACGGATAAGATTTCCTGCCCTTAATTTCTCCTCAATGGGAGAAGAAGTCATACATCGGATCCCACGGAGGAACAACTTCAGGCTTTTGTTTTAGAATTTTTTGAAGTTCTGGTGAAAGGTTTTTCCCGGGAATTACAACTTCATAAAGGTAATAATCAAACCATTTATCGTACATAACGTACATTCCGTTCTTCCCGACCTTTGAACCCCAGCTATTTTCCACCAGCCATTTAACAGGTTTTCCACTGGCATCAAGGTCCACTCCTGTAAAGACCATGGCATGGGTGGGAATGGAGTGCCTGTAAAGTATTCTTTGCCTTTTGGTCATGGCAAAATCTATCCCGAGCAGGGAATTGTAATCATACACATCCGGAGCCATTATCCCCTCTTTATTTAGAAGTTCCTTTCCGACGTCACATCCAAACCATACAGGTTCCTTTGTTTCGATCAGGGTCTTCAGAGTAAGTTTTTTAACTTCATCTATTGGCAGGTTAATGAAGGTTAAATCCTGTCTGTCAGCCATATCCCTATCAAGAGAAATGGAATAAAGTCTGTAATATTTCCTGGCAGGACAGTTGTAAATCACCACATAATCGTTGAGATCGACATTTATAAATTCCCTGAAAAAGCTCTGTGGGGTATACGTTTTCCATGGAGAAAGCTTCCCGCTGCTATCCTTATATCTCCACTTAAACTGTTCCGGGGGCTGTCCAAAGGCATAAACGAGGAGACGATATACGTCCTTCAGCATTTCAATCTTCATTTTTCTGAGCTCCTTTTCATCCTTCCCGGATTCTCTTAAAATCGCTGCATCCTTCCTCAGAAGAGTGGCAAGCAGCTGATTTATTCTCCTTGTATTGGACGTATTATAGGTCTCGGGCATTACCTCTCCGGGAACAACACCGTACTTATTCACAAGATCTACTACCATATTCCATTGACCTCCATCTGGAATGGGATGTTTCAAAAGGAAATCCACGGTTCTATCTGTAATGGGTCTGTTCCTGGTCTCTATTATTTTCTCCAGGAACAGATTGGCCTTTTCCAGCTTATCGTAGAAGAAATTGTAACTCTGGGAAAGTTCAAATTTCTTAAGGTTAAGTCTCCGTGCAACCCTGTATCTCAGAATGTTCAGACCGGCAAAGAGCCAGCATCGTCCACTGTTCTTCTGGTTGGTGACTCCTCTGGTCTTCAGCTCAAAGGAAAAATTCCTGTCAAAAAGGCGATCCTTTACCCCTTTGTTAATCACAAGCTTGCTCACATCATTGGCGGAGACTGCGTTTATAAGAGCCCTTGTCCGGGGAGAATTCACATTCACAGAATTCTTCAGTATCTTCAGAACATCAGGGGTTATCCCACGGGAATTATCCCCGGCCAGCATGAAACCAATAACAAAGAAAATGGCAAGCATACATGCCAGAGTTTTTTTGAGTTTCATTATTCCCTCCTTATATTAATCAAGACTATTCTATTCCTGAAAGGGAAAATTAAACAAGAAATTTTCAATCAAATCCAAAGCGGGGATTAACCACATTACTATAAATTGAACCAAACTTGTATCTGAGACCGACATAGAAAAAATATCTATAATTGGATTCCAGTTCTCTCCGCCTGAGAAGAATTTCCTCAATGGTTGCCTCTCCCCTGGGAAGGTTCAGCTGATCATGTATTGCCGTGTAGCGACCGAATAAGCTAAAGGAAAGCCCCTTGAATATCTTTATTTCAAGGTCTGAATATACCCTGAGCCTGCTTTTGGAGAAATCGTGCAGGTATTGTGAACCCTCCACTGTAAAGGCAACATCCCCCCAGACTTCCCTGAGTTCAAGAGTAATGGAAAGGGAGTGCCGGAATAGCGTCTCTGAGATCTTTTCGTAAAGGGTCTCCTCTATGTAATTATTTTTTATCAGAGAAATTTTGTACAGGAATCTGAGCTGCTTCCTGGTGGCCTGAGAATAGGGGAAAAAATTATATTCTATGGCCGGGGCTACCTCATACGAGGAATCCAGATTCCTGTAGGTAGAATGCTTAAAATTCAGCCATCCCCCTGCTGACCAGTGTTCGCTGAGACTCCTTACATAAAGGGTATCCATCGTCCACTGTTCGCTGGAACTTTTTATTTCATTTCCATTAACTTTAAATTTACTCTCCTCAAAATCCCCGGAAATATCAAAGATAAATTTGGATTCCGGAGTTACCCTGTTAGCAACAAAACTACTCCACAAAGACCTTCTTTTATACTTCTGTTCACCTCTTAAGAAGGAATGAATACCGATACTGAAGACCCAGAAGTTCCACTTATCTTCCACCGCTGTAGGCTTAACTTTCTCCTTAAAGATCACTGAAACATATTTACCAAGAGGGCTTCTGGAAACATAGGGGGCCAATCCGAGTTTTAAAACATGCACAAGACCTTTTCTTAACTGTTCCCATGTGTCAGTGCTTTTAGAATAAAACTTAAGGGTATTCTGAAGATCCTTAAACTTTCCCTGTCCCAGAAATGCAATGGTGTATTCCTTACCCCCGGACGCAGTCCTCTGAGTCGTAATCAGGATATGAACATCCGCCTCCTTCCTGTCCCACACATAATTCACAAAGGTTATCTCTGTTTTTATGTATTCGATATCACACTCTGCACAGTTGATATAAACCCTGGGAGCTTTCTTCTTAAGCTCGTTTAAATCCGCTCCCTTATTACCGGAGCTCTGTCCCATTAAAGGAAAATGTAAAATTAAATAAAACAATAACAGATATAGAATTGTTCTTTTAAATCCAGACATTTATTATTCCTCCTTGAATAAAATAAATTTTCTTATTTAGAGATACCAGAGTGAGCCTAAAAGTTCAATATTAATTACCCATTTCGTGATAAAATCCTTTTGTGAAATTTTCTAAAAAAACCACGATATCCATCCTTCTGGGGTTATCCACCCTCCTTATAATAGCTTTAATTCTGAGATTGGTGTCTGGAAGTTTTCGCATTCCTGGATTTTTAAGCATAAAGGGATATGAAAGTTCTTCCATTTATCTTTTTGTAACGGTTCTGTTGCTTACATTAATCGCAGGGAAAACAATATCAGGAAGGGTATTTCTCGTATCCACCCTCCTGCTCTTTTTAACATTTATCACCCTTTTTCAGTTGGACTATTACCCGGTGGAGGTTACTGGAGATGGAGTGGGGTATTTTTCCTACCTCCATTCCCTTTACTTTGACAGGGATTTCAATTTCAACAATGAATATGTCAGACTGAATGCCTTAAAAAACAAAGTGGCAAGGGCTAAACTCGTAAAAAGAGGGAAGAAAATCAGGATTGTTTACAGACGACTGAAGAGGACCGGAATGGTACCCAATGCCTTTTCCATAGGTCCGGCGATACTCTGGATGCCCTTTTATGCTCTAACTGATTTTTTCTACAGGGGGAAAAAACCGAAAAGAAGCGGATATGAGAGTATCTATCTGAATATCATTCGTTTTTCAACTGTTTTTTATGGTTTTGCCGGGATATTTCTTCTCTTTATGGTCCTGAGAAGATTTTTTGATGAAACCACCGGTATCCTTGCTGTATTTACCATTCTTCTTGCTTCCCCGATGCTCTATTATTTTAAAAATCTTCCGTTTTACTCCCACATATTGTCCTTTTTTGCAGTGTCAGCTTTCCTCTATCTATTTTACAGAATAAAGGATTCAACAAACCCTCTATACTGGGGGATACTTGGAATTGTGGCGGGATTGGCTGCCCTTGTAAGGTGGCAGAACTCAATCTTTGCTTCCCTTCCGGTAATTTACCTTGTAGCAATAACAATAAAGGAAAAATTCCAAT
>JAMOUL010000049.1 GCA_027062035.1 Candidatus Aminicenantota bacterium
TTTATTCCAAAGGTAGATCCATTGTTATAGAGGTTGACAATTCACAGCGTACCGCTTCAACGCCAGTAAAGTCCGCGGTTTCAGAAAATTCAAGGGTGAAGGACATACTTCTGAAAAAGTATAAGGGTAATCTTGCTGTGGAAGTTGCATTTAGAGGGGGAGTCCCTTCCTACAGATCATTTATACTTAAGAGGGACCCTGCTCATAATAAACCTATAAGGCTCGTAGTGGATCTCATGGGAGCCAGGGTAAGACCCATAAAGAAGATAGTCGGCGGGAAATCCGGAGTTGCAAGAATAAGGGCTGCCCAGTTTTCTCCAAAGGTGGCGAGGGTGGTATTTGACATGTCAAAGGTTCCCCAGTATTCAATAGAGCGTGGGAATAACTCTCTTGTTATAAAATTTGGAGAGAAAACCACCAGACCGCAAACCATAGAAACTTCCAAGATTACAGCTCCTAAACCTGTGGTTCCTAAGCCATTACCAAAGCCAGCTCCTGTGAAGACCAGGCCTGTAGTTAATACATCTTCAGCTCCTTCTCCTGGTCCATCTTCTGATCCTGGTGTCGCTCCTCCAATTAAGAAAGCTAAAGCCGCAGCAAAGGCTGCTACTTCTCCAAAGGCAACTCCATCTTCCAAAGAAAAGAAAAAGAAGATGACAACCTTCAATACAATTACAATAGGGGGCGGTGAGAAAAAATATTATGGTGAAAAATACACATTCAGATTTAAGGATGCCGATGTAAGGGACGTTGTAAGATTTATTGCTAAACTTGCAAACCTCAATGTAATTTTCGACCCGGGAGTTTCCGGTAAAGTAACCGCTGAACTTGTGGATATTCCATGGGATCAGGCGCTTGACCTTATTCTCAGGACAAATAAGCTGGGTTATATTATTGAAGGTAATGTCCTGAGGGTTGCTCCTCTTCAGGTGCTTGCCCAGGAAGAGGAACAGCGCAGGAAGATGAGACAGTCAGCTCTTCCATTGAAAACAGTTACAAGAACCCTGAGCTATGCAGAAGCTGAGAAGGTAAAATCAATTATTTCCAAACATCTCTCCCCAAGAGGAGAAATTGTTGTAGACAAGAGAACAAATACATTGATAATCAAGGATATACCGGATAACCTTGAGCTTGTTGATAGGTTAATCGATACCCTTGATACTCCTATACCTCAGGTTTCTATAGAAGCGAGAATCGTGGAAACCAATACCAATTACACCAGAAATCTCGGTATTCAGTGGGGATTTATGGGATTTGCCAATCCCTATTATGGAAATCAGACCAGCCTCAGTTTCCCGAATAAAATTCTTGTGGATGGAACACCCATACAGGGAACCAATGTGGGAGGACTTACCAATCCTCTTAATGGATACGCTATAAATCTTCCCGCACCTGCCTTTAATTCTGGAATTGGAATTTCCCTGGGAAATGTAACCGATTCCTTCGGGCTGGATATAGGGCTTACAGCTATGGAACAGGAAGGATATGGAAAGATATTATCAGCACCCAAGATTGCAACGCAGGATAACCATCCAGCCTCCATTGTTCAGGGAAGACAGATTCCGGTTCAGACAGTGGTCAACAACACCATAATGGTAAGATACGTTAACGCAGCCCTTGAACTCAGGGTAACCCCTCATATAACCGCTGAAGGAACCATAATAATGAAGATCGATATAAGAAATAACTCCGCTGATTTCGCAAACCTTGTTAATGGAATACCTCCGATAATAACCCAGAGCGCCACAACTGTTATGATGGTTAGAGATGGAGAGACAGCAGCCATTGGAGGTATGTACAGAATCGAAGATAACACCACGGTGAATAAAACACCGTTCCTGAGTTCCATTCCGGTTCTGGGTAAAATTTTGTTCAGAGGAAGCTCCATAAATAGGCTTAACAGGGAGCTTCTTATCTTTATAACTCCAAGGATAATTAAGAGATAGGAGGAGAAAATGAGGATAAAAAAATTATTTCTCCCTGTGGTAATAATTCTGGGGATGGGGTTAATGTTTCAGGGGTGCAACAAAATAGTTGACGAGTCCACCTCCGGAACAAAACTAATAGTTACCAAGGTAACGGGAATAAACTGGGAGGATAAGGAAAGTTCTATCCTTTATTCTGATGTGCTTGTACAAAAGGGTGATACAGCTGCAACTGTTCAGGATGACCTTGCAAAGATATACATGATTGCAACTCCATATAGTCCGGTAGTAGAAACAACTTCCATATATTACGATGTGATTTTAAACAAATACCATGTCAAATACGTTAGAACAGATGGTAGAAATGTTGAGGGAGTTGATGTTCCCCGTGCATTCTGGGGAAGCATGACTGCACGAATAGTGGCGGATGGAGACGAGCATAATGTGAGCATTATTGTTGTCAGAGCCAATGCCAAAATGGAAAGACCTCTGGTGGAACTCAGATACCTTGGAGATGAGAAGGAGATAGAATGTACCGCTGAAATAGAGCTTTATGGCGAAGACCTGGGAGGACATTCAGTTTACGTTAAGGCAAATCTTCCTATAGTCTTTGCCAATTTTGCTAATGAGTGATAAGGAGGGATTATGAGAAAAATAATATATTTTAGTTTAATAATGTTACTGATAGCAGGATTTTATGGATGTAAAAGGAATGAGGCCCCTGCGCCCGGGGAAATATTCGGACCATCCAGCCACAGTGTAGTACTTCAGCTTACAGCCAATCCCTCAGTTGTGCAGGCAAAGTCAGTTGATAGAAATAATTCCTCCAACGTTTCTGTGCTGAGGGCAAAGCTTTATGATTATCAGAAAGGACCCATGGCAAACAGGGCGGTAATGTTTTATATAGACAGCATTAGCGTACCATTCACTTCTCCAAACAATTCCTGGTCCTGTACCTTCGTGGGATCTGAAGGGAGGCTTAACGGCGATCAGACTAAATCTGTTAAAGCAATAACCGATTCTTCAGGAATTGCCACTATAACCTATACTCCTCCTTCCTCTCAGGAACTCAGAGTAGTATGTGATACAGGAGAAACGGATCCTGATACAGGAGAACCCATTCTGGAAGTTTACTATGTTAATTACATTACGGTCTACATAAAGGCTACCTGGAGAAATCAGGAATGGCCGGAAGGAAGTCTTTCTGAGGTGGAGAGCACAGCTGTTATTAAAGTGTTGAGGTAATGCTGGAACGAAGAGAATACATAAAGAAGGCCGAAGAATTAGAGGATCAGGGAAAACTTGATGAGGCCATAAAGGTCCTCAGGGAATGTAAGGAAAACTACCCTGAATTTCTGGTGGGGAGATTGTACCTTGCCAGGCTCCTCTTCAAAGAAAAGGAGATCTCCGGTGCCATGGATGAAGTTAACTTCATTCTGGAAAGAACCCCGGATTCACTGGGAGCACTCAATCTGCTGGCCGAGATTTATATGGAAAGAGAAGAGTTTCTGAAGGCAAAGGATGTACTGCTAAAGATAAAATTTCTTTCTCCTTTCAATGAGGAAGTGGAAGAAAAGATCAAACAGGTAGATGAAGAGATCGTTTCGCGGATAGGTGAGGATACCATAAAGGAGAGCGTACCTTTTTATGAAGTGCAGTCTGAAGTGGAAGCATCTCCCGGACCAGAAGGGGATGAGGATAAGGATATTTTTCGTGAAGAGATTTTTGAGCCTGTCCAGAACCCTGAGACTCCTCAAATTCAGGAGCAGCCCTCAGTAGAGGTAACTCCCCAGGAATTCCCTGAAGAGAAGTTTCAGGCAGAAAAACCTGAGATGGCTTCTCCCCCTGAAGTAGAAGCGAAAAAGGCCGAGGAGCCAGTTGCTAAAGAAGAGGAGGAAGAACTTTTCTACACTGATACCATGGCTCAGGTTCTTCTGAAACAGGGTGAAATAGAAAAAGCTG
>JAMOUL010000050.1 GCA_027062035.1 Candidatus Aminicenantota bacterium
TCCATAACCTCCCGGATCCTTTCCTGTGATAAAGCTTCCCCAGGCTACCGGACTCTGAGGAGGAGGGGTGGTGTTCATTCTGTTCAAATATCCGCTCTCAAGAAATTTTCTGATGTTGGGAAGCTCCCCCATTTTAACCATCTGGTGCACTATATGTGGATCCATTCCGTCAAACCCCAGTACCAGGACCTTCTGATTTGCTCGATTGCTGCCAAAAAGGTTCCTTGAGAAAAAATAAGGGGCTGCAAAGGCTGCAGCCGAAAGCTTAAGAAATTCCCTTCTTTTCATACCTTCACCCCCAGATTTTTGCCCTCAACGAAGGCGGGGATTTTCACCCCAAACAGGTCATAAACAGTGGGAGGAATATCGGCCAGGGTCGGTTTTTTCTCGCTCACCCTTCTGTTACAGAAAAATATTCCTGGAATCTGTTCCGAGGTGAATCCGTGATCTCCACTCCATCTTCTCTTATTATCAACAAAAATCTCTCCTCCCACTTTTCCAACAGCCGATTCCCAGGATACTCTGTATCCGATATTGTATCCAATTATAAGATCCGGAGCGTTTCTTAAATAAGGCCCATTATATATGTTTTCCTTAAGAAATACTCTGGCTATGGGTTTTTTCCCTTTTTTCTCGTCATAGAGGGCCTCGAGTTTTTCCTTAATTTCCCTTTTAAGCTTCTCCGCTTCTTCCCGGGAAACTATTCCCCTGGCTTCCCTTCCCTTTAGATTGATAAATATACCTGCAAGGCCAAAACCGTAGGCTCTTGTTTTACTCCAGTCCACATCAGCGAACCACTTTCCGCTTTCTTCCTTTCCCTCTTTGAGATGGAGATAACCCTCTCTTCTGAGCCATTCGTTTATGTTTACTCCTCGATTAAATTTATCAAATCCGTGATCGGAGACGATCATTATCACATCGCCCTTTTTAAGTTTTTTTAAGGTTTCTCCAACTATCCTGTCGGCATCCTTATAAACATCATATATAGCTTCTCTGACCTCCCTTTCCTGGCTATCCTTAGGAGCAGGGGACTCCGGATCAATGTACCTCCAGAACATGTGCTGAATTCGATCCGTATATTCAAACACAGAAATAAGTACCCCCTCTCCCATCTTCCCAAGGGCATCGAAATGGAATTTTTCCCTTTCTCTGTTTGCGTTGTAAACCTGCTGGATGTATCCTCTCTCATCGAGTACCCCCTCGTTCAGGCCCCATGTGTCTTCGGCCATTCCAAGGGTAGCATATGGCCCATTCTTTTTGGCCAGGTAAACAGCAAAAATAGCAGGGTGAGAAAGTGGCATGGCTGGCTTTTCCGGGTTGAGATTTATCGGGGACATATAAAGGCTAACAGGTGAAAGTGAGTGCAGATACCACTGGGCAATGCCGGATACCTTCACAGGCCCGGCCCTGAAATCCATTCTAAACCAGGAAGAAAGATTGCCCTTTTCTACTTCAATCTCCCCGTCCTCTGTCTTTATCTTTGCCTTCCTTTCATCTATGGGAATAAGTTGAAACTCCTTATAAAGGATCTCCCCCTTCTTAAAGGGATTAGGAGGGCCAGGAATTCTCCCCCTGTAATATCCGTTGTTCTTTTCCAGCTTCACACATACTCCATCGGAAAGTTCAAAAACCTCATTTTTCTCCTCGGAAAAATAGGTGAAGGTCCCCTGCGTTCCTCTCAGATCCGGAGTGCCAAGCCCTGCAAGCTGCGTGCCATAGAACTTCTCTGGAGGAAAGGTAAAGGGAACCCTGAGCACCTGTGCATACACACCATTGTCTCCAAGAACCTTCCAGAAGGCCTTGCTCTTTCTTAAAAGTTCGATTTTGGGCTTCGAAATGGGAATTTCATACTTGCCTATCTTCAATACCCTTCTCGGAGGAAGGATCTCTGAAGAGGAAAGCTTGGGCATATAAGTTTTGGGATCCCTTGCCAGAAAATCAAAAATGTTGTGCTTACCAGGATTGACCCCTGTAGTAAAGGTTGACCATGCCACAGGAGAAAGGGGAGGCTCTGTACTTCTTAACGGTAGAAAACTTCCTTCCTTTGCGAGCCTGGCAAAATTGGGAAGCTCCCCCTTTTCTATCATCTTTTTTGTAAGCCTGTAGTCCATACCGTCAAAACCCAGAATTATAAGCTTTCTTATTTTAGCCTTTCTTCTGGCTTTCAACCTTTTTATTGCTCTTATAGCAGCTCTCAGGGGAAGAGTTATGAGGTTAAAAATGGCAACGAAAAAGGCCAGAAATATGAACAGAAACGAACCCAGAAAGGCAAATCCCGCTCCTGGTCCTACATATGCCAGTATTGGAATGGGTAAAAGAAAAAGAAATATTTTCCAGTAATTTCTTCTCATTTTTTCTCCTAACTAATAATTATAACTCTTTTTTATTTATTGTTAAGTTAATCGTGGAAACCAGATCACAATTCCCTACTATTTTACTATGTTTTATGGGGGATTACAATAAAACCTTGATTTTTCCTATCATTTTGGTAAAATTAATGTTCATATCCATTATCCAGGGGGTAGAAATGGCAGAAATAAAAAGAGGAAAACTGAGAATGACTGAAGGCTTACAGCTTGTCGGCGCATCGGACACCGGACACGGTATAGTAATTGATCAACTACCGGAAGTTGGGGGGCTGAATCAGGGACCTCAGCCCATGGAGCTGCTCCTCCTTGCGCTTGCTTCCTGCACAGCCATGGACGTAATTTCCATAATGAAGAAAAAAAGGCAGAATATGACAGGTTTTGAAGTGGAATTCGAAGGGGAAAGGGCAGAGGAACATCCAAAGGTGTACAAATGGATAAAGCTAAAATTCATATTCAGAGGGAAAAACCTTTCCAGTGAGGCAGCAGAAAGATCCATCTACCTTTCCCAGACAAAATATTGCCCGATTTCAGCCATGCTCTCCAGATCAGTAAAGATAGAAACAAGCTACGAAATTATAGAAGAATAACTCTCACTGAAACCTCTCTTTTTTCATTACAAGATATAGAAACAGAGGTGCTCCTATAAGCGATGTAATCAGCCCTACCGGTATTTCTGTTGGGGAAAGGAGGTTCCTTGCCAGAAAATCGGATGCCAGTAGAACCAGTCCTCCCACAGCAATAGAATATGGTAGCAGCCTTTTATGGGACCACCCGTATATTCTCCGGGTAATGTGAGGGGAAATAAGGCCCACAAAACCTATAATTCCACTTAAAGAGACCACAACGGCAGCGAAAGCGGTGGCAAGCACAAGGACTATACCCTGTATCTTTCTAAGTTCAAGGCCCATAAACTCGGATTCTTCTCCCCACAACAGCAGATCAAGCTCCCTGTGAAGAAAAAGGGTATAGATAAAACCGGGTATCAGGACTAACGAAATCAAAACTTCCCTCTCTCCTATTCCCGAAAGAGAGCCAAGGAGCCAGAAAAGGAGGTCCGAAGAGGGATTTTTACTCTTAATAAGCATAATAATTGAATTTATTGCCGTAAGGGTACTGCCAGCTGAAATACCCACAAGCAAAAGCGCTTCTCTGGAAGGAAAGAACCTGCGGGACAATGCAAAAAGAAGTATCACCATTAAAAGGGCAATTGAAAAGGAAAAACCCGAAATAAATAGAGGACTCACTACACCCAGGAAGAATATAGCCAGAAGTGAACCTGTGGTAGCTCCTGAGGAAACCCCCAGCAGATAAGGCTCAACCAGAGGATTTGAAAAGAGGGCCTGAAGCATCACTCCGGAAAGGGAAAGTGCTCCCCCTGCTATAACAGCATAAAAACCCCGCATAGCTCTGTACATGAGAATATCAAGAGGGGCATGAACTCCTGCTGGGCCCACAACAACATAAAGCAAAAAGGAAAAAAATAATAGCAAAAGAATCATCATTTAAAA
>JAMOUL010000051.1 GCA_027062035.1 Candidatus Aminicenantota bacterium
TTGTGGTCACAAGTACAAATCCGGTATCAGGAGCTATTACCTGCTTCCCACCCTCTGTTCGGGAAGGTGGAACAGAAAGTTTAACCTGAGTTCCTCTCTTTATTTTTTCAGAAGCTACAGGAGCCTCCTCCTGAGCCTTATTTTCTGCCGGAGAAACAGCTTCTCTCCTGGACAAATCAACCTTTTTCTCAGAAAGCGCTTCTTCTTTCTTTGTTATCTCTCCTGAAGAAACTGTGAGAGAATCCTTTGATTCTAAAGAACCATGCCCACGTATCCCCAGGTACCAGTATCCCAGCACACTTACGACTATGACAAGTAAAAATATAAGAACCAGAGGAAACCTTCTCCTCTGTTTCTGGAGTTCAGGGGGCACCAGCTCGTGTTTCAACATTTCTATATCCCGCTTCATGTCTTCTGCAGTCTTATATCTATTTCTTGGTCTCTTTTCTGTTGCCTTTAAAATAATCCTTTCAAGAAGCGGAGGAACATCTGGATTAAATTTCGATGGAGGGGTGATTGGTTCCTTGACATGCTTCCACAGGATCTGGAGAGGAGTTTCTCCTGAAAAGGGAAGATTTCCTGTAACCATCTCATAAAGGGTAATTCCAAAGGAATATATATCAGAAGCAGAGGTTATCTTATCTCCTCTCGCCTGTTCAGGAGAAAGATAATGGGGGGTTCCAAGAAGTTCTCCTGAACGGGTAAGGTGAGTTCCAGCTTCTATCCTCTTTGCCAGTCCAAAATCTGCAAGGATAGCCTTGCCGGTTTTAGACTCTATAATTATATTTGCAGGTTTTATATCCCTGTGAACTATTCCCTTCCTGTGCATGTAAGCCAGGGCAGACAGAATATCCGATGATATAGAAATTATCTGCTCCAGCGAGAGAGGAGCCCTTTCTGCTATTAATTCCTTTAGAGTTTTTCCCTCTATAAATTTCATTAAGATATACGCCCTGTCCCCATGAAACCCTACATCATATATGGGAACAATATTCGGATGTTCAAGCTCCGCGTACATCCGGGCTTCTCTTTTAAATCTTTCCACAAGTTCCTGATTGCTTCCTGTAATTTCAGAGGAAAGAATCTTTAAGGCGCATTTTCTTCTCAGGATTCTATCCTCTACAAGAAGAACTGTTGAAAATCCGCCCTTCCCGAGAAGACCAAGAACCTCATATTTCTCACCGAGTCTTTCAAGTAATGGGTCGAATTCCTTTAAAAGATGGTCTGGCACTCTTTTAATCTCAACTGTTTTCTCATCTTCAAAGGAATAACCACATACGGGACAATACTTAACCCCTTCAGGGATTTCGCTTCCGCAGTTTGGACACAGGCCCATGTTAAAATCATAGAACCAAAGCAGTTAACTGTCAATTTGAAAAATATTTTCCCTTATCTGTTACAATATTTAAGATGAGAACCATCGATGCAGGCACCCTTAAAGAGCTTTTACTGGGTGGAACATTCTGGGTTATAGAAAACAAGGAAGAATTAAACAAAATAAACAAATTCCCGGTGGCCGATGCTGACACAGGAACCAATCTATCTGCTACCCTTTATGCAGTTTACAGGAAACTAAAAGAAAAGGATTTTTCTTCAGCAGGACACCTCCTCAAAGAAGTGGCAATGGAAGCCTTTTCCAATGCCAGGGGAAACTCGGGGGTGATAATCAGTCAATATCTAAGCGCACTTTCCAATTACATAAAAAAGGAATATGTGGATATAAAGGAATTCGCTACTTCACTGAGAAAAGCCTACTATGAAGTTCACTCTTCTTTAGAAAATCCGGTAGAAGGAACAATCCTTACAGTAATGAGAGAGGTTGGAGAGGAAGCAGAAATAGCAGAAAAAAACGGCCTGAGCAGTTTTCTCTCAAGGATAGTGGAGAGAGCCAAAATTTCACTGGAAAAGACGAGGGAAATTCTTCCCGTACTGAAGAGGGAAGGAGTGGTAGACTCGGGAGCCAAGGGTTTCTTCCTATTCCTTGAAGGTATGAAACTTGCCTTTGAAAAGAGATTGAACTTCCAGAAAATCACATTTGACTCAGATTATCCTGCAGAGGCCAGAGGTGACGGTCTTTTCTGTACCATAATAACACTAAAAACCAAACAGTCTCACAGGCAACTTACTTCTTTAATTTCTCATTTAGGAGATTCAATTATAATAACCTCTTTTAATGAACTTACAAAGGTTCATATTCATACCGACGAACCGGAAACTGCAAAAAAACTCCTGATGGAGCATGGGGAAATAATAAACTCAAGATACGAACTTATAATCGAGGAAGAAGAAGTAAAACGCGATGTAGGAATCCTCGTCGATTCTGCTCTGGATATTCCCAAGGAACTTGCAAGGGAATGGGGAATAGAAATCATACCGGTGGGAGTTGTGGTGGAGGGAAAAGCCCTGAAGGATCAGGATGAAATTTCCCGGGATATTGTGGCAAAAAAACTGGAAGAAAAAGCAGAAATAACATCTTCTTTACCGCTTCCCTCAGATTTCATAAGATACTACTCACGCCTTAAAAGAAAACACCGAAAAATCATAGCTTTTCATCTCAGCAGTACTGTAAGTGGGACATACAGTTTATCCCGTTCTGTAGCTTCCAAATTAAAAATAGAGGGAGAGGTAATTGATACTGGAAACTTCAGTCTTGGAGGAGGCTTAAAAGTTCTTAGGGCAGTAGAACTTCTCGATAAAGGTATCCCCCTGGAAGAAGTCATGGACAGGATAAAATCCATGAAAACCCACGCCTTCGTTTATGCAGATGACCTATCTTATGCTGTAAAGGGAGGAAGGGTAAAACCGTGGAAGGGTATCCTTCAAAGGTACCTGAAACTGGGAATTATAATGGGATTTTCCCCGGAAAAGGGAGGACTGCACTTTAAGGGAGCTGCTCCGGGCTCCAGGCTGGCTTTGAAGCTGCTCGAAAGAAAAATAAAAAAGGAATTAAACCCGGATGCTATCTATGACATCGGACTCGTATTTACAAGGGAGGACGAAAGGATTAAAGAAATAGAGGGATTTCTTCAAAAAAATATCAGGATCCGAAAACTGATAAAAACCATAACCTCTCCTGCAATAATGATCCATGCAGGTCCATCTGCCTTTGGAGTATTTGTTCTAAAGATAAGCTAAAATCTTACTTATTGCTCTCAACAACCGCACTCATTAAACGATCGAGATAATCAGGGAAAACAGATGTAATCCTTATCCAGTTGGGGGTTAAGGGAATGGCGAGGGGATCTTCAAGAAACTGGTCACATGCAATTTTTAATGCGCTGTCAAAGGTTTCCACCGCCAGCTCTTCCTCATTCCTATCGTAAACAAGACCGTTTATCATGGCATCCGCATGGAATCTGGCTATCATATCCTCTGCTATTCTCAAATATGTGGTTCTTAAAGTTAAAAGTCTTCCTTCGTTCACTATAATTCCCCTTGCTGCAAGGTTCCTGAGAAGGTTAACGGCTATATCTGTGGCCATTTTGTGAAGTCCGCGATTGGGGTCCTCTCTGGAAAGGTCCTGATGTTTATGATCATATCTTTCGCATAGTTCAACCTGAATGATCCTTTTAATAGCCACATTTCTATAAACCTCGCTCAAAATTCCAACCTCCAGTCCCCAATCGCCGGGAATCCTTATCATCCTCGCAAGGTCAGCCTTAAGGGCAAATTCTCCTGCCAGGGGATAACGGAAACTATCCAGATAGGTAAGGAATGGGTGTGCCCCCATTATCAATTTCAGTGCCCTTATAAGTGGTATAAGAAAGAGTCTGGTGACCCTCCCGTGAATTTTGTT
>JAMOUL010000052.1 GCA_027062035.1 Candidatus Aminicenantota bacterium
GATCTCTTTCTTAAAGAACTTATAAGGGTTATATCAGAACGACAGGTTACCGTAATTCTCGTAAATCTCAACTTCTACGATATTGAAAATATTGTGGACAGGGTAATTCTGATCAAGGATGGGAAAATTGAGGTGGATGAGCCAATTGAAAAACTAAAACAGCGGGTCAAGAAAGTAATTTCCCCCATCAGACCAGAGAACCTTCCTGTAATTTTCCTATATCCACTGGGGAATATGTACGAATATTTTATCTATCCCTTCAGGGAAGAATACATGAAGTCTCTTGAAGGCGAGGTGGTGGACCTTGACCTTACAGAAATAATAAAAGCCTTTATAGGAGGAGAATATGTGGAAAAAGGAGTTTAAGTACACACTTAAAAAGGCAGTTCTCGTCACAATGTTCCCTCTTGTAGTGCCTATAATGGCACTCATTGCGCACGGAATGTTGAACGATAAAAAGATTCTTTACGACATTTTTGTATCCTCATGGTGGGTGGTTCTTATCCTTTCATCTCTTACCATCCCGGGTTCCTCCTTTCAGCAGGAAAGGAAAGAAAAGGCATGGGAATATCTGTTAAGCACCCCAACCAAAAAGGGAAAAATCCTTTTATATAAGCTTGTTCCCAGGTTTGCTGTCTTCATGGTCATTCTCATACTAACCCTTGTGTTTTTCCACTTCACCTCATCATTCTCCAGTAACATATTATATAGACCAGCAGGTTTAATATTACTTCCCATGCTTCTGTTTGTATCTGCCCTCTCCCTGAGCATATTTGAAATGAGAGACGTAATGGCTCTGTTTGCCTTTTTGTTCTATCTGTTTTCAACCATTGTAGCAGGATTTATTAAAAGGGTCTTTCACATAAAAATCGCCGGGATTCCCTTCAATTCTTTCGCAGTTGCATGGTTCATATCACTGACGGTATTCGCCATTATAACCCTTGCAGGTTTCATCGTCGTTTTCTCCCGATTCGATCTTAAACCTGAGTCAGTGCACAGGAAGAAATTCCTTCTTGGAACCGGAATACCCATTCTACTGCTTACTGCTATATCCTTAATATTTTGACGATCAGGGGTCATCTCTTAAATATTTATATTTTCGCTCCCTGCAAATATGCCCTATGAGGAAATTTGCACCTGGGGACAATAATTAATCAGCGGAACATGGCCGCCACAAACCTTCCCACCTCAGGGAAATATTCCCGCCCTGTAAAGCGAATTTCCTCGTACCTCGTCCCATCCTGTACGTACACCGTATTTCCGAAGGAATCATAACCGAGTCTATAAAAATATATAAGTTTTGTATCTTTATAGCCATTCATTGTATATAAGTAAAAAGAGATCTATAAAGGAAAGGACTAATATTAAAATTCGAAGGTACAAACACCTGATTCGTTTGAACTCGGAAAAAAACGTAACCAGGGCATAAAGCCAAAAAATAAAAAAAATAATTCTAACAGGAGAGAAAATCACAAAACCCAGGGTAGTGATAAACATAAGCCACTCATTTATCAGGCTTCTTAGCTCTTCTTTTCTCATTTCCCTCCTCTTTCAATCATATGCACAGGAACATACAGAACAAACCATAATACATCCTGCTAAGGTACCTGTAGCCCAAGCTCCTATTATTGAAGCATATTTATCGCAAAGTGAAGTTACCAGTGGGGGAATATTGGGAAATTGAGATATGGTACCCGCTAAGCCAGCAGAACCTCCTATATACCACGAGTTTAATGTATTAAAACACTTACTCATACAGTCTTTCCAGGCAGTCTTACATTCCGGGCAGGGCTCAGAGGAATATGAGGCTCAAATCCTGGAGGATCCGTCATACCAAGCATACATATGCATAATCTCATTGACTCCTCGGAAATAAATCCTCCTTCCTTCTCTAACCCATTATAAAGTCCAACTTTTCCCACCATCCGTCATCTTCTCAGGTAACTTTTAAAACATCATAACGAAATTCCACTGCCTTTTCAAGTCCTGAAGCAGTGTACTTCTCAGAATTTTTAATATTTCTATATCAATTTGTTATATATGAGTAGAACCACAGATGAAACAAAAAGAAAAATGAACAATAGACGTAATATTTTACATTTTATTTTCTTATTTATCTCAGACAAGTATATTGATAAGGTTGCTGCCCAAAAAAGTAAAGCTGTGAAAAATTTTGAAGATAAATTAAAATTTAAAATTATACAAAGCACAAAGAAGCTGAATAAAACAAAAAGCTCAGCAACTCCTTCTTTCATTTTTTCTCTCCTAATCATAAGCACAGGTACAAACACCACAATTTAGAAAACACCAATAAGAACTTCCTACCCCCAAAATTGCTGTACCTATTGCTATTTTGCCGCACACTAAATTTATAATAGGAGGAAATGTTTGAATTTTAGAGGCTAAGGCATTAACTCCCCAAGTTGGCACTGTCCACCATGGATTATATTTAGAAATACATTTCCCTAAGCACTCCCCCATTTTTGTCTTACACTCCCTGCACTTCGGTGAAACAGAAGGTTTATAATCAGGAGGATAGTTCGCGCTGCATTTTGTCCCGAAGGGAGTATCCACACAGCAGTATTCCACTCCATCCGCGTTTGTCACGCAAACCTGAAGTCCCATTGAGTCTCTGTAAAATACAGGATTGTTCTTTCCGTAAGAATAAAGAAGCCAGCCATGAAGCGCTGTTTGCATAATGGCAATCCTTGCCGGATCCTCCGACACAAACCTTCCCACCCGGGGGTTATACCACCTGTTGCGGAAGTAATATAGCCCCATCTCAGGGAAATATTCCCGCCCTGTAAAGCGAATCTCCTCGTACCTCGTCCCATCCTGCTCGTACACCGTATTTCCGAAACTGTCATATCTAAACCGCTTTAACGAAACACTGTACCCCTTCTCTTCTGTTATACTTCCAGGATAGTCTTTAAAGTAAAAGGCCTGAGGAGTCGTAGATGAACCAATGCTTTTACTCCTTATACCATCAATCCAGGGATAATGGTATCTCCTTTCCATGTGTTCACCTGCACCATTCCTTACTCCTATCATCTGCCAGCCATCCCACACATATATAGCTCCCCTATAACTTCTTTCTCATACTTCTTCATACTATAACAGGTCCACCTTTTACAGCGTCTTACTTGAATATTGAAAATTTCCTTTTCCACCCTTCCCATTTTTCCATCCTTTTCATAAATAATTCTTCGTACAAAATAAACAAACCCGGACCCAATAAAGGAAAAACGAAATTCAATAATTCTTTCTGGTGCGGAAAGAAAGATGATTCTCCTATAAAGGGCAAATATAATTGTCTGAAAAAAAGCAGAGCTGCAAGAACAATCAAATAAGCCACAAAAACATTGAGCAGCTTTTCTTTTGTGTTCCTGACAGGATAATAAATTAAGGAAGCTTTTAACACCCATATCAATATCACAAGAATAACAGTATATTTAATCACCTGTATCATTTTTCCTCCAGCCACAGATATAGAAAAATCGCAAATAATGCCAGGAGCATATTGCTTTTTTGTAAATATAAATATATACCTCCAATAATAAGAAACCATAAAATACTCGCTTTAATCATATAAATTGTCCCCTCAATTTTTTCTGTCTCCTTGAGTTTTTTACCAAGGAATATAGTAGAGCCATCTTTCAATATCATTTTCTGTTTAAGTCTCCAAGGATATCCCAGAAGAAAAAGACCAATGCTTCCCAGGAGTGTTAAATTCTTAATTTCCTCAATCTCCTCAAATTTCACCCCTTTTCCTGACAGATCA
>JAMOUL010000053.1 GCA_027062035.1 Candidatus Aminicenantota bacterium
AAGATAGTGAGCATTTCCCTTGCAAAGGGAAAGACAATAGCTATCAGAGAAATTATTATTAGCTCATTTATTATGAGAGTTTTTATTACAGTTTTTTCCGCTTCCTTCCATTTTTCCATTCCAAGATATTGTCCACAGACAATTGAAGAAGAGATGGCAAGACTCATGGTTGGTATTCTGAAGAAGTTAAGGAGCCTTCCTACCAGCCCCACTGCTGCTACTACTCCAGCTCCATATGTGGCAACTATCCTCAGTATTACAAACATGGTAAGGCTCATAATGGTAAACTGAACTCCTGAGGGGATTCCCACCTTGAGTATTTTCCAGCCCAGATTCAGGTCTGGTTCGTGAGGTTTAAAGGGATTGACCCCCAGAAATTTAACCAGTTTGTACAATCCATATAAAAAGGCAACAGTGTAAGATATTCCTGTAGCAATTGCTGCTCCCTTTATACCCATTTTCAGGGTGAATATAAATATAGGATCAAGAATTATATTAAGGAGATTGGATGTAGCAAGAATTACCATGGGGGTGAAAGTATCGCCGGTGGCTCTGAAGACAGCATTTACTGCAAAACTCAGCATGAATAGAGGGGTAAACAGGGCAAGAGGGACGAGGTAACTTGCTCCCAGCGAAATAACCTCACCCCGTGCTCCCATTGCAAACATTATGTAAGATGGAAATATTATCACTGGAAGGGCAAAGAGAATACCTCCATAGACGGAAAGACTCAATGCTTCCGCGGAGAACTCCCTTATGTTATCCCAATCTCCTCTTCCCTTAAACTGGGAAATATAGGCTGTGGTGCCAACACCAATGGTCTGGGACAGGGTGAAAACGACAAAAGTGACAATGGAAGCAAGGGATACCGCTGCGATTGCTTCAGTTCCTATTCTGGATATCCAGAATATGTCAACCAGTGAGTAGAGATTCTGTAGAAAAAATGATAAAAAGGTGGGATAGGATAGAATCGCAAGATCTCTGAATGAATTAGTGTATAATCTTTTTCCTCTCAAATGGCAATTATAGTATAATCCTTTCTAATTTAAAAGGAGAAACCAGATATGAGATTCATGGACTTAAGAGTGAAGGAAAAGGAACTACGGGAGGAAATAGAAGAGGTTTTCAGGGAGATTCTGGATACAGGTCAGTATGTTGGTGGCCATTTTATAGAGGAATTTGAAGCTGAGTTTGCCGCATGGCTTGGGGTGAAACATGTAATCTCTGTAAGCTCCGGTACCGATGCCCTCAAATATGCCCTCTGGGCCCTCGATTTGAAGCCAGGTGATGAAGTAATCACGACCCCGCTTACATTTATAGCTACTGCTGAGGCGATTGCGTTGCTCGGTGCAAGACCGGTTTTTGTGGATGTAGAGCCTGATACTTTTCTTATAGATCCCGGGAAAATTGAGGAAGCCATAACAGAAAAAACAAAAGCCATCCTTCCCGTTCATCTTTTTGGGGCTGTAGCTGACATGGATAGAATAAATGAAATAGCAAGGAAACACGATCTGGCAGTCGTGGAAGATGCAGCTCAGGCCCATGGGGCTATGTATAAAGGAAGAAAAGCCGGTTCCCTGGGTTTGTCCTCTACCTTTAGCTATTATCCTACAAAGAACCTTTCAGCCTTTGGAGAGGCGGGGGCAGTTGCAACGAACTCAGGAGAGATAGCAGAGAGAGTTTTCATGCTGAAAAACCACGGTCAGAAGGGAGCATATTATTCAGTTTTCATAGGTGAGAATGGAAGAATGGATGCCCTTCAGGCAGGAATACTTTTAAAAAAGATGAAATACATAGATGGGTGGAACCAGAAAAGAAGAGAACTGGCAAAAAAATATATTGAGGAACTTTCCGATATAGATGAAATAAAATTCCAGAAAATTCCTGAAGGGGTACAATCAGTTTATCACCTTTTTGTTATCCTTCATCCCCGGAGGGATCAACTGAAGGAAGAACTGGAAAAAATCGGGATTCCAGCCAGGATTTATTATCAGGTACCCCTTCATCTGCAACCAGCCTTTTCATATCTGGGATATAAGAAGGGGGATTTTCCCGTTGCAGAAAAAATTTCTTCAGAACTTCTTGCCCTTCCCGTAGGTCCCTGGATGAGAGATGAAGACGTGAAGGAAGTAAGTCAGGGGTTGAAAAAAATCATTTTAGGGATATAATTTTTCAAAAAGGAGGGCAAAATGGACGAAAAGGAAGTGGGGGAAATTATAAGAAAAGAAGGGGTAAAATTTATTCAACTATGGTTTACAGACCTTGAAGGAAGCCTTAAGAGTGTTTCCATTCCTTCTTCCAGATGGGATGATGTGTTAAAGTGGGGCGCGTCCTTTGATGGGAGTTCAATAAGGGGATTTACCAGAATTGAAGAAAGTGACATGTTCCTTTACCCGGACCTTTCAACCTTTGCGGTTCTTCCGATTGAGAAAGAGGGCAGAAAAATAGCAAGGGTCTTTTGTGATGTTAAAAATCCCGATGGAACGTGCTATGAAGATGCTCCAAGGAGAATCCTGAAAAGAGCAATTGAAAGAGCCGGGGAACAGGGATTCAAATATTATGTGGGTCCTGAACTTGAATTCTTTTATTTCAAGTCTCATGATGGAACTGAATTTATAGATTATAATGGGTATTTTGATTATGTTCCACCGGACACAGGAGAAGCTCTTTTAAGGGAAACAGTTGAACTATTGGATGCTGTGGGAATAGAGCTGGAATATTTTCACCATGAAGTTTCCCCATCTCAATACGAGGTGGATCTTAAGTACAGTGATGCTCTTTCAATGGCAGATGCCCTTGTCACTGCAAAGTTCATAATTAAGTATGTGGCAGAAAAGAATGGATACTATGCAACCTTTATGCCCAAGCCAATAGAAGGAATAAATGGAAGTGGATTGCATCTTCATCAGTCTCTTTTCAGAGGAAGCGAAAATGCCTTTTTCGATGAAAATGATGACTATCTTATGTCTCCGATAGCAAAGGGCTTTGTGGCAGGGCTTTTGCGTCACGCCAGGGAAATAACCCTTATAACAAATCAGTGGGTAAATTCTTATAAAAGGCTTGTTCCTGGATATGAAGCTCCAGTGTATATTTGTTGGGGAAGATATAACCGTTCTCCTCTTATAAGGGTTCCTGCCATCCCCATTGAGAAAAAATCATCAATGAGAATCGAGTATCGTTCTCCTGACCCTGCTTCCAATCCTTATCTGGTTTTCGCCACGCTTTTAACTGCGGGACTGGAAGGTATAAAAGAAAAATATGAGTTACCACCTGCAAGGGAAGAGAATGTATACGCTTTTACAAGTGGCGAGAGAAAGGAAAGGAATATAAATTCCCTGCCGGGAAGTCTTATTGAAGCTATTATAGAAGCGGAGAAGGGAACCATAGCTAAAAAGGCTCTTGGTGATTCTGCTTTTGAGAAATTGATTGCTTCCAAAAAAGCTCAGTGGGACGAATATAGAAGAAAAATAACTGCTTATGAGATAGAAAAATATCTTCCAGTGCTTTAGGTGGTTGTCGTTTTATTTAGATCAGGCCTGAGATTTTTCCGTCCTCGTCAATATCCACGTTCTCAGCATTGGGTTCAGCAGGAAGACCGGGCATAAGAAGAATGTCTCCTGTTATGGGAACCAGAAAGCCAGCGCCAGAGGAAACCTGAATCTCTCTTACTGTAACCAGAAAATCCTTTGGTCTTCCCAGAAGCGCAGGGTTGTCGGATAGGGACTTCTGAGTTTTAGCAATACAAACCGGTAACCTTTCAAATCCC
>JAMOUL010000054.1 GCA_027062035.1 Candidatus Aminicenantota bacterium
TATAGGTCAGCTTTTCCCCGATAGTTCCGATGAGTGGAAGGGAGCAAGCAGCATCCGTATGTTGGAGGACGTGGCTTCGAAGCTGAGGGATGAAGGGTGGATTATTCTAAACGTGGATGCGGTTATCATTTTAGAGAAGCCCCGCCTTGGAAATCATCTTTCAGAAATTGTGGATCGTATTGCCCGGGCTCTTGGAGTGGACAGTGAAAGAATATCAGTAAAGCCCAAAAGCGGCAATAAAGTGAGGACTGGCATCTTCGAGGCTCAGGTGGTCGTGAGGATGGGAAGGGCAGTGTAGATGGTTCAATCCATATTTACCGATGCGGATGAATACGACCTCCTTCATCAGGACATTGTGGATGATATCCCCTTCTTCGTCAATTTAACGGAAAAGGTCGGGAGTCCTGTCCTGGAACTGGGATGCGGGACGGGCAGGATAGCGCTCCCCATTGCCCGCCGGGGCGTAGAAGTTGTGGGAATGGATATATCCCCCTCCATGGTCGGGAAAGCGATGGGGAGAGCAAAGGGGGAGAACCTTCTCGTCAGGTGCTTCGTGGGAGATATGCGACGATTCGCCCTGAAGAGGCGATTTCCCCTTGTAATTGTTCCCTTCAATGCGTTCTCCCACCTCTATACATTGGAAGATATAAGGAGCTTCTTCGAGAGTGTCTCCGGAGTGCTGGATGAGAAGGGGAGGCTGGTCGTGGACATCTTCAATCCGGATGCCGATATACTGAGGGGGTCCACCGTGCGCAGACTGGTTGGCTCCTATACGGACACGGAGGGCAGACAGGTGGTGGTCTATGGGACCAGCTGGTACGATGCCCGAACCCAGATTAACCATGTGAAGTGGTATTTCACCAGAGGGGATAAGGAGTGGGTCAGGGAATTCACCATGCGGGTCTTCTTTCCGCAGGAAGTGATGAACTATGCCCGATTCATGGGGTTTGAAGTGGAAGGAGCATACGGTGATTACAATGGAGAAGATATCATAGCCTCTTCGCCCCGTATCCTGCTGATTCTGAGGAAGGGTTGAGGAACTTATAGGGTGCATTCATGAATGGTGGAAATGGGGCTGGTTGTTAAACTTAATTTATCTTATGTTAATAAACCCGACCATCATGAACAATAGAAAACCCCCTGACGGTCACGTTTTTAGCTTTTTCTTCTTCATGGAGGGGAGGAGGACGTTGTTGAGAATCAATCTATAACCCGGAGAGTGAGGGTGCTTTTTCAAATCGGTGGGCTCTTCACCAACGAAGTGGCGAAAATCTTCCGGGTCATGCCCGCCCAGATAGGAGAAAAATCCTTTTCCGTAAGTGCCATAGATATACTTGGCTTCGTCTGTGCCCGGCACTTCTCCCATCACCACCACATATGGTTTCAGTTTGTCTTTCCTGAATCCCGTATCCTGTCCCAGAAATTCGGGGATGGCATTGGTGTGGTCCTGCGTCAGCAGGGTGGGGATGGGGTCGAACTTGGCGGAGAATTCGAACAGGACGAAATAGCTCTCCGGTCCCCTGAGGGCGGCTTCTCTGGTCACGTCAATATCGGAATGCTCATAGACGTAAGGGTCGGGGATGACTTTGAAGTTGGTAAAGGCGATAGTCTGGGAGTAATCCAGTTTGCTCTGGAAATCCGGGTCCGGCGGGTCGCCATCGAAGGGGACGTCTGCGATATCCGTCTTCCACGATGCAAGGGCTATATCAAGGGTTATTGGGGCGGAGCACATTGCGAAGAGGAATCCACCATTTGCCAGAAAGTCTCTTATCTTGAAAGCGACAGCCCTTTTCAATTCCGGAATATTCCTGAATCCGAGTTTGTGAGCCATTTCCAGATTGGTTCTCTCCATGTGAATATACCACGGGGCATTCTTATAACTTGCCCAGAATTTTCCGAGCATTCCCGTGAAATCTTCGTGATGGAGATGGAGCCAGTCGTACTGGGACAGTTTTCCCGAAATCACTTCTTCGTCCCATACCCTGTCGTAAGGAATTTCCGCATACTTGAGAGCCAGTTCCACGGCATCGTCCCACGGTTCGTTATAGGGGGGTGCATAGACTGCCACCTTGGGAGCCTTTACCAGTTCCACCATTTCCATATTGGATTCTTCCACAGTCTTGTAGATTTCTGATAACTGGGCATCGCCGATGGTTTCCAGAAGGACGCCCATTTCGGTTGCCCTTCGCATGACTTCGGGGGAGAACTCTATCATGAAACTACCGCCCCGATAATTGAGAATCCACCATGTCTTGAAACCGTTCTTTATGCTCCAGTATGCTAAACCATATGCCTTTAGATGGTCCGTCTGCACGTCGTCCATCGGCACCAGAAATCTCTGGAGGGAAAGGATGAAAATCAGCATAGACTCTTAATTCCTGCTCTGAAAATTATACAGCGAAGTTATTTAAATAAACGTCGAATATTTTCTATTTCTTCTTTCAATTCTTGGTAATTGGCATTTACTTCTTTTAGTTTCTTTGAAAAGTTTTTAAAGTGATTGTTGTAAACTGTATTCCAATTATTGTATAGGTTTTCGAAGTGATCTGAAAGCCTTAATATCATATTTTTTATTTCTTCGGTTTCTTCAGAAAGTTTCTTAGCTGCAAGCCCTGCTTTTATTAAATCTATTTTATGTGACAAGGTCAGAGGTGAAACAACTTGTACGCCTTTTTTCACATATCTTCGAAGAAGCTCATAACCCTCGATTTCGGAAACTAATAACCAATATACGGCTTCTGATGGTATATAAACAAAGGCAAAAGGAGCTGTTCCTTCGTAAGGTTTAATGTATGTGCTGGCAACTTTTTCTAAATGTTTTTCAACATCCTTAAGAAATCCTTTAAGTAAACGTCTTTTTTCTTCATCGTTATTGCTTTGCTGCATTTTTGCATATTTTTCAAGAGGGAATTTGGAATCTATGCAAATATATCCATCAGTTGACTTTATGTATGCGTCGGGGATAGTTCCATTAGGTAACTTTTTTCGAATACCAAAGAGGTCAGGGGGTAGCTGGTCTTTCAAAATTTCTTCTAATCCAATTTCTCCAATTTGTGCACGTTCTTTAGGCACTCTGAGCATTTGTTCTATTGATTTATAAAAATCTCTAACTTGATTTACTAATAAATCCAGTCTTTCTACCTTTTCGCCTATCCCTATTTCTTGCCAAGCCCTATTTACTGCAAGTTCGATATGTTCTGGACTTAAACGAGATTGTATTTTTATCAAAATGATTAGTAGAAGAATAAAACTTATCACAGAAATTATTACTAATCCCCCCAATAGTGTTTCAGTAGTTAATACGCTCATTTTACATTTTACCTCCTTATTTCAAACCGTTTCCGGTAAATTTTAAATAAAAACCAAAATTACTCCCGCCGTTATCAGGAGGATTATCAGGAGTACCTTTCGCATGCTCCTTTCGCCAAATGTTGCTACGTACATGTATTTGAAGAAGGCATTGGATAGGACTGCTATCAGGATTCCCGCCGTTGCCACCTTAATGGGCAATTCGGTGCGCGCCATCTGGGAGAGGGACAGGGTTATGGCGTCCACGTCTATTATTCCCGAGAGGAAACTTGCCAGATAGATGCCCCTTTCTCCGAAGTAGTGGGCGAGGACTTTGGCGGCGAATATAACCACCATGTAAATGGCGCCGAACTGGAGGGCATTGCGGATATGGAATGGGTTGGAGAAGTTGAAGGTGGCTTCCTGCTCTGCTGTCAGGTGTTTCTTGAGGTAGAATGCCACCGCTATGGAGTAGATG
>JAMOUL010000055.1 GCA_027062035.1 Candidatus Aminicenantota bacterium
GGAACAATACCACCTATTTCAACATCGCCAAACACCGGATGCTGGAACTTTTTCCACGGAACAAACCCTTTGCCCTGCAGATATTTGTCGGACCACGCCAGAACCTCCGCGTCCTTCCCTTCTGCCCTGGATTTCTTCATTTTACTGGCCATCTCCGCCATTTTTTTCGGGGTTATCCTACCACTTCTCACAGCAGCTATTATCATTTCCGCTTTCATCATTGGAGGCGCTCCCATTTCCTTGAGCATTTTTTCCACCTTTTCCTTGGGGAGCTTAAGAAATTCCTCAGGACTCATCTTCGCAAGTTTATCAAGGGGTCCTTCCTTTTTCTTCTTTCCTTTAGGAACCGACCAGATATCACTGGTAAAACACGGTACTCCGTACTGAAAGTAAACCCATGCTTCAAAGGAACCATCAGCAGGTGGTTTTACGTCTCTGTCCACAGGAAGTTTTTTCTGCTTCAAAAACTCCTTATACTGGTCAATTATTTTTTCATAAAGTTTCATGTCGGCTCTATTAATGTTGACTGCGGGACCCAGTCCAAAGAAGGAAGCCACCATTTCCGGTGTAATATTCATCCCCCTGGCAAATGGCATTTCCCTGACAACTGCCACTATCTCCTTTATGGTGTATTTCTTATCGGGTTCCATCCCCAGAAAACCTGCCATACCTTTGGGAATCTTAACCTTCATCTCTTCCACAGCCTTACCCTGCTTTTGAGGGGGCAATCTGAGAAGGTTATTGAACTTTGAAAAGGAATAAACAAGAGCGATGTTTCTGTGATCGAACATGAAATCTATTATGGCCCTTGTATATGCTTCTGAGGCAGGCCACAGGCCACCATCATTGGTATGGGCCTTCCATTCGTGGGGGAAGTTCTTTTCTATATTCACTCCACCAAAATCATCTTCGTTTATTTTCCCATCATTATCATTATCTGTTCCTTCAACATACAGTTTGTATTCTCCCTTTTCCCCCTTTAAAGGATCAGCTTTTCTTACTATTCTCGGGTCCTTGGGGTCATGGATATACTGTCCTTCAGGGTCCTTAACCAGCATCTTCGTTATAAAACCATCTCCGTTCAAATCTTCTGGAGGGTCTTCATCTATTTGACCATCACGATCATCATCCCATGCAGTGGCATTTCTATGGCATTCCCTTAATGGTTTTTTAAAATAACAATTGTAAGCATCAGGATTTCCGAGGGGAAGAATGTAAAAGGTAACCTTCTTAAGTATTTCTGGGCGCGCCTTCAAAAGTTCCTCCGCAAATCTCACAGCTGCCTCTGTTGCCAGTGGATAATCTCCATTTATATTGGCTGTAACGAAAATTGCTGGCCTTTCATCCGGTTTTACAGGTCCCATGTCAGCCACTCTCAAAATCATCAGACCCGCTCCGATATTGAGCACCCTTGCAATCGAAGGTGTCCTCTTCTCCATGGCCTTAAATTTCCCCTTTATATCTCGATAAGGGGAATAGGCCAGGAGAAGTACCGGCAATATCAGAGAAACAATAATCTTTTTCATTTTACTATCTCCATTTCCTTAAGTATTCTTTCTGCTCCCTGGAATTTATCGGTAATAAAGAGGACGTACCTGCTATCGACAGATATGGAACGGGTTATGGGAGGATAGAAGAAGTAGTCTGACACAACACTTTCCAGGTTTCCGTCGAAAAGAAGACCCACCAACTCTCCCCTGGCATTCAAAACAGGAGAACCTGAATTTCCTCCGGTAGTATCATGGGTTGTAAGAAAGTCTACCGCTACGTCCCTGAAATCAGGATCTGCATAGAAACTAAAGTCCTTTTTCTGATATAACTCCTTTAACTTCACGGGAACTATAAAGGGATCCTTGCCCGTTTCCTTCTCCATAACACCTTTGAGGGTGGTCTGAGGAAGGTAATACACTGCATCCCTGGGAGAATACCCCTTAACCGTACCATATGTAAGTCTCAGGGTTGAGTTGGCATCGGGATACATGAAATCGGAGCCGAAAACCCTCCGCCAGAGAGCAAAGTATTTCGGAGTTACATCGAGGGCTTTACCGGAGAGACGCTTGCTTTCCTTCTCTATTTCGTCAAGCTCCGGGATAAGCGCTGCTGCGAATTCTATAAAGGGATCCCCGGATTTGATCACCTTTTCGTAAGGAGAGTTAAAGAGTTTAATCCTCTCTTCCCTTTTAGTAAGCACGGTGTTTTTGTAAAGTCTATCCAGGAAAGCCTCTATATTTTTGTCGGAAAAATCATTATTCAAAAGCTTAACCAGACCTTTCAACCTGTACTCCTCTGGAAGTCTGGCCTGTTCTTTGATGAAGTATTTAAGTACCTGCCTGTCTGTCCATGGCTCAAAGGAAGCATCCACAAGTTTGAGCCTGAGAAGGAGGTTTTCTCTATCTCTATCCATGTATCCGGGTTTTCTATCAATATCCTTTTTCTTCATCCTTTCCCTTGTCCAGTAATCTATGGTTATGGCTGCAGAAAGAAGTCTTGAACCATAGGCAAACCAGCCTGCATATAAAGACTTTTTCATAACCTTCTTCCATTCTTCAAAGAGTTCTCTGTATTTCGGAAAAACATCGCCGTACTTGGCTTTAAGTTCAGGGTTTTCCTCAATAGCCTTCAATAATTGAGCTTCCTTTTCCTTTTTCCTGTTCACAATATCCAGTTTCCTGAAGCCATCCAGCTGTCCCTTCCAGTTCTTAATGGCATTATTGAGGCCTTTAAGAATTCCTGCATTCTTGAACATTGCCATTTTGCTTTTCCTTGAACCCTCTTCAAGAATGTTTATCCATCCCTGAAGGAATTTTATCCTGCCGGGATAGTACTCCTTTTCCATAAATTCCGCATAGAAACTGGGCATGTACCTCTGGGTCCTGCCTGGATATCCAAGAATGAACATAAAATCTCCCGGGTCTATATCCCTGGCAGAAACCTTGAGATAAACCATGGGTTTGTATGGAACGTTCTTCGGAGAATACTCTGCTGGTTTACCGTCAGGACCCACATAGGCTCTCAGAAATGAAAAATCCCCTGTATGGCGGGGCCACATCCAGTTGTCTATATCCCCTCCGTAGTTACCAATAGCTCTGGGAGGAACATAAACTATTCTTATATCCTTTAGTTCAAGGTACGTAAAAAGATAATACTTTTCGCCACCATAGAAACCTTTGACTTCGCAACGATAACCGGGTTTTTCGTGTTTTTTAATTATCTTTTTCGTATTCTTCTCAATCCTTTCGTATTTCTTCAGTGGGTCCATCTTCTTTTTTGTCCCTTTATATACTTCTGATGTTACATCTTTCACCGTAAGAAGCACATATGCCTTATATCCTGGTGCTGGAATCTCTTCCTTCAGACTCCCAGCAAGAAATCCATTTCTTATAAGATCTACCCCCTTAAGGGCGCTTTGCCGCTGTACCGCTCCGAAAGCGACATGATGGTTGGTTACTATTAATCCGTTTGGGGAAACAAAGGAGCCGGTTCCACCCATAAGATTGACTACTGCCTGAGAAAGGGATGGTCCACCCTGACGCCATATATCTTCTGCCCCGAGCTGAAGCCCCATTTTATGCATCTTTGCCATAAGGGCCGGAGTTAGCTCATTGGGAAGAAACATTCCCTCTTCAGCCATCATAAGGCCACCTATAGAAAGAAATAAAATTAATAAGACCGCGAATTTTCTTTTCATATTACCCTCCTTCTGCATCTCTAATTAAATTTTACGTTCAGAAAAGAAAAAGGTTAATCTCAATAAAAAACTTTTTAG
>JAMOUL010000056.1 GCA_027062035.1 Candidatus Aminicenantota bacterium
CATATGTTCAGGCCTTTTGTATATCTGGGTTCTGTGTAGAAAATCACTGCGTAAGCACCAACAATGAGATTCAACCCCTTCTTCGTTGAATATTCTCAACAGATCTGCGAAGTCTTTGTTGAGTGATATCCTTTTTTCCTTTGATTATGAAATATTCACCAATTATTTCCCATGATATTTTCAGCTTTCGTGCGCCGTCTATATTTTTCCAGAAATTTATATTAAACTGTCTTCTTCTCTCGAACCTTTCCTGGCTTTGTTTTCAATAATTTTTGGCTTCTTATCCCCCACAAAGCTATTGTAGCATATACCTTTAGACTTAAAACAGCATCTGAAGCAGAAAAACCCGGTTATGTCATTTGTACAGTGCGTTGAGAAGGAAGTTGAACGTTCCAACGCTCTGGGCTCTGTTTACCACTTTAAAGCCATAGAGAAGTATTTTTCCTTTACCCCTCTTCACCTCACATAGCAGGCTTTTACCCTCGGCGATATCTTCATTGAAGGTTATACCGGATATGACCGCATCGTAATATGGCAGTGTAAGGATGGATGTTCCTTCCTTTAGCTTAAAAACGGGTTGTTCGTCGTAAAAAACCAGAGCCTTGACTTCATATCCCCGGGATATGGGAGAATTCTGATTTACATCCACCACAAGTATGGAACCCGGAGATGAAAACTTCCTCTTGTCCTTTTTCCGACCGTCCTTTATATCCAGGTGAAACCTTTTTATTGCCCATAGAGTGGAACGACCAATTGTTATAAGGGTTCCACCATTTAGAACGAATTTTTCTATTTCGAGAGCTCCGTCTTCTCCTATTCCTCCCCTGTATTTTTCCGGGACGTCCTTTCTGCCGTCAAGCAGGAGTTTGCCTGAAAGGTCTGGAATTATAAGAACATCAGCCTCCCTTGCCAATGCTCCTGATCTTATGAAGTCATTGTGGACTGTTTTGTATTTGAGCCCGAACCTGTCAAGGATAAGCCTTATCCATCCCTCCTGCATTATCGGCCTGTATGATTGGTAAATGGCAATCCTTGCAGGAGTGATCCTTTTAAGGTGTTTTACCCTGAGATTCCCTGCCCTGACCGAAAATCCCAGTTCTTTTATTAATCTGGATACCTGTGGGGTGCGTTTTACGGCATAAAAGACCCCGTAATTGGTTCTAAGAAGATATGCACTGGAGGAACCCGGCGATTTGTTAATAACCATATACGAATAAGGTGAAGAGGCTGGAAGAAGAAGGTATTTTCCCCTCCCGTATATTTTCCCCTTCAGATCTTCTCTGGTGACTTTCTCGGTCTTTTTGAGGTTAAGGCGTTCTCTTACCTCAATTACCTTTATACCCATTTGGAGCCCCAGGCTCCATGCTGCTTCGTCATATGGATATATGTATTTATTTTTATCTTCCTTTATCCTGGGAAATCTTTTGATTTCCAGGAGGTCCTTAATAAAGGCGCGGTACGGCTGGTTGAGCCATATTACATAGTCTCCCCTCCTGTAATGGGCTCCGTCTATTTCGAAATTTTCTTTTGCCCTTTCTACATGTACCCCCTGTCGGAGGAGTATCTCTATTAACTGTTTTACGGTGGCCTCATCCTTCTGGTTTGCAGGAATTATGTAGGCAAAGGGAGGTTCCTTTTCCCCTTTTTCTATCTGTCTTTTAGAGAGCCTGTAGAATTTTTTAAGATAATATTCCTTTTTCCCGGCGATTTTAGCCAGTAGAGTTGTGGCGGTTATAAGTTCGTATTCTACAATATCCCTGAGATGCCACCATCCGCCTTCCCAGGGTTCAGGAAGTGAAGTCTGGATAAAATTACCCTTAAATCCCCAGGGCTGATTCAGATCTTTCCGGGTAAGAAAGATAGGCGAGGCATAATTGGCTGAAGCCGCTTCTGATAGGAAGGACATAACATTATGGCGAAGAGGGCAGGCTCTATTGGCAGACATATACCATGAATCGAATATAGCTGCAGAAGCTACCCCTTTTTTACCGGCTTCGGTGAGGTTTTTTGCCACTTCAGCGCCAATCAAATTCACTTCCCTCAAAAGAGAAGCATCTATATTGGGATTTATCGGGTCTTTGTAAGGTGGAAAGAAGAACCTTACCCCGTATTTTCCCATCTGGTGTACATCATAGACCAGGAGAGGTAGGTATTCCTGATAATAGATGGGGAGTACAAGCCTTGTTTCCTTCAGGTTTCCCATAAACCAGTCCCTGTTATTGTCGTGTCCGGCATAGTAATGGTATAGCTTTACAGGATGTGATGCCTCATATGGGGTGTTTAAAACCTCATAGTACCAGTCGTGAACAATGTCTATGCCGTCGGGGTTAAGGGATGGAAACAGTAATAATACGACGTTTTCAAGGATGTTTTTGTATTTTTCGTCAGTAACCAGCTTGTAGGCAAGTTCTGTGGACATGAGGGCTGCCCCCACTTCGGTGGAATGTATGGTGCACGTTATTGCAACCACTGCTTTTCCCTTTTTGGCCAGTTTTTCCAGGGTGGATTGTTGCATTGGTTTCCCTGAGTGAAGAATTTTATTTATTTTCTTTATTTCCTGTATGTTACGCAGATTTTTTTCCGAGGAGATCAGAACCATAAAGAAGGGTCTGCCAAGGGTGGATTTCCCAAGATAAATCATCTTCACGTTCGGGGACGATTTTTCCAGTGCTGAAAAATACGCTTCTATTTTCCCCCATCTTGCGAGCTTGAAATCATCGCCGGGTCTGAACCCGAGAATCTCCTCAGGGGATGGAGGAAACCCACCAATAAGAAGATTGAAAGATATAAAAAATAAAAAAATGGATAGTACCTTTTTCATTTTACACCTCTTGATAGTTTTCCGGTGTTTTCTGTAATTAATTATACGAAATTCAAATAAAAAGTTGTATTATTTTCTCTTTTCTATCTCCTTTTTTTCTTCCCAGTTTTTACGGGAAAGTCCAACAGTAAGTAACATGATTATTACCACAACAAGAAGGGGAAAGCATATGTAAAATGTCCACATCGATAATGAAGGATTGAGGTTGGAACGCAGGTTTCTAAGAAACAGCCAGAAGGTTCCTGCTTTGCCTGCCGTTACCCAGTCCTTTGGGGCAGCCTCCATTATGAAGATAAATCCAAAATACTGAAGGCCAGCAGCAGTTGCCAGGAGCCATGTAAAGAGTTTTCTTGCGCTCCAATCATTTTCTATGTCCTTTGCGAGTTTAACCACAAGAGCCAGGCCAAGAATTACGGTTCCCAGAGGAATAAATGGCAGGGCAAGTTTTATATCGGCGAATATGTCAGGATTGATGAGCAGGGCGCCAATACCAAAAGCTCCGAAAAGAGCAAGGTCTCTTACAAAGACGAATATGATCCCGAAGTTCTCTCCGCTCAGCCTTATGCTAAAGCTGGAGAGCGTTCTTGCATAATACAGGGAAGCAAGATGTAAAATAAAGCCCAGGAGCAGCAGAATAAGGGATAATTCGAAGAAGCTCATGAGACTCCATACTTCTAAACCCTTGGCTATTGGAGAGCCCTCTGAAGCAAAGAGGGAAAAAGTGAATAACAGGGGTAGTATTTTCTTCATTTAAAATACCTCCATTTTTATTTTTTATTAATTAAATTAATTTAAAAATTATCTTATTTCTTCCACGTTTAAATTATCAAAATAAGTTACGGCATCAGCTTTTGTCCAGAGTCCCACCTTTCCTGATTTAAACGTGTTGTCCTTTACGTTGAGATATAATTTTCCATCGTAATAG
>JAMOUL010000057.1 GCA_027062035.1 Candidatus Aminicenantota bacterium
CGATTCAATAAGCGTAAATCCCTCTGGTGAAAGGGTAGAGGGCTTTTCATCTCCTCTTGAGTTCTGGCTTTACTATCTGGTATACAGGGTTCATCCAGTTCACTATAAGAAATACTCCCACTGGCAAGGAATTGTCTTCGTATTTCTTCTGGGTTTCTTCTTCATTCAGTTTTTCCGGGATAATCCACTTAAAGGAATATTCTTTACAATTCTGTCAGGATTTATCCTTTTCAGTTTAACAAGATTTACTGAATGGACAGGATCTGGAATGGAAAACTCCATATCAAACTTCATGATCCTTCTCTCGATATTTCTCATGTTCGCAATGTTTAAGAGAGGAAAAATCTCCTATTACGCAGGCTTTTTCCTATTTCTTGCAACCCTTTCAAGGGCGGAAAGTGCCTATTTTATTTTTCCCCTTCTTTTAATATTCGTCATTGCCTGGTGGCTGAATTTTAAGCAGATGAAGGAACCTTTACTTTTCCTGGCGCTGGTGATGCTTTTATGGACCCTTTATAAGACAGGGGAGTTTCTATATTTTGGAGCTCTTTTTCCAAACACTGCCCTGGGAGAGGATATCAATCTTTTAGAAAGGCTCAAAAGAATACTTACTCTAAACCGGGAGTACCTAAAAACCTCTGCATTCTATGGGTGGATAATACTCAGGGAATTCAGAATCGCCCTGCTGCTTTCTGTAATTCCTGCGCTTGTATTTATAAAAAGGAAAGCGGAAAACTTCTTCCTGTTTTCCGGATTGCTTCTTCTTACGCTTCTGTCCTTTTTATATCCCTTATTTTTTGGCCCCACAAGGCTTGATTTTGGGAGGGCAAACACACACATTGCTGTGATTGTGGTACTTTTTCTCTCCTATACCCTCTTTTCTTTAAAGAGCAAAAAGGCCTCCTTTTTAATAATTCCTGCTATTGTGGCTTTTTCACTTTTCTGGACTGCAAAATACAGGGAACGGCCTGTATATTTGTGCTGTTCCACGTCAAAATTTGAAAGGATGCGAAGGGACATTCTTAAAAGGGCAAAGAAAGAGGACATTCCCAGACCTTCCCTTGCAAATGTGGACCTCGGCGCAATAAGCTGGCATAAGGATTTTAACATCGTGGACCTGGCCAAGCTTGGTTCTCCAATTCTTGCCCGCCTTAAAAACCCTGTACTCATCAAGGATTACCTGTTCGAATTTGCAGCGCCTGACTTTATAGAACTACATGACTGGTGGTCATGCGCCTATAGCTACATATTGAGCGATGAAAGGTTTAAAAAAATGTATGAACCTTTATGGAGTATTAGAAACTCGTGGCTGCACCAGCACTGCAAAGAGTTTCCGTTCTCCAGAACCGGAATATGGATAAGAAAAGATATTGAGCGAAGCAGCAAGTCAAGGGAAAGAAAATTCTTAAATTACCTTATGTTTAACCTCAGTCTGAAACGAATTAAGAAGGAACTGGAAAAATGCACGAAGGAAAAAAGCATTATTTCGTGTGAGTATGTCACAAGAAATGTCTACAGACTTATACCCGAACTGGTTAGAAAAGGAATATACAGAGGAGCAGTAAAGCTTTTTTCGGGGACCAGAACAGCTGAATACGATCTTGCAATACTTGAAGGCCGCACATCCAGAAACTGGTACAAAAGAGCTTTAAATTTTCTGTATCGATATGAACTGGAAAAAATCGCAAAACCAGAAAATCTTCTTGCCAGGGGTAAATTTGACATCTATGTGTCACAAAACAGACTCCTCCTGCTTAAAGAGAACTGCTCAGGCAATATTGGAGGAAGATTCGTTATAAGTATCTATACATATAAAGATTCCTCACCCCGCAAAATAACCTTCAGATGGGAAAAGATGGGATTCAAAACAGACAATAAGTGCGTGGCTTTAATGGAAATTCCTTTTAAAAGATACAGCTCCCTTAAAATAATACACGAAGAAAAGGGCACCAGGTCCTGGAGCCTGAGGATATACACCAGAAACTCACCGGGCCATATGTAGATTTAAATTCTCCTGCCTGGCCCGTGGACAAAAGTTTGAGCGCTACCAGGTTTTTCTAATATACGAAAAAGGACAACAGGTTTGTTGAGATTTACTTGTATTGGCCCCTCAGACGTCGAATTTCGTCTTAAAATCCTTTTACATGAGTAAAACCATACGGAAGCACTAAAGCGCTTTTGAGTGAAATTTATGTAGCATATAATAGATTCTGGAAATAAATGATAAAATCTAATGAAAGAGGTGAGCATTATGAAAAGATCTGTATTAAAAACATTACTTTCAATCCTGATTTTACTGGGGTCCTTTTCCCCTCTTATTTCTGCACCGACAAAGGCGAACAACAGGAGTAAAGGGGTACATACGCTATATCTTATAAGGCATGGTGATTATAACCACAAAGACCTGAGAGACCCCTTCACAGGAAAAGGACTTATTCCCCTGGGCATTGCCCAGGCAAGGCTGGTTGCATGGAGATTAAGAGCAATTCCGGTAAGGTACACCAACCTCTACAGCAGCACAATGAGAAGGGCAGTGGAAACAGCAATGGTCATAAACAAAGACTTCCCATACTTAAAGCTGCAGAAATTCCCCATTTTAAGCGAGTGCACTCCGCCCACATGGAGAGCCGATGTTATGCGTAAAATTTCTCTGGAGAAGGCAAAGAAATGCAGTGCAAGGTTGGACGAAGCTTTTAAAAGGTTTTTTAAGCCAACGCCTGATAAGGATACAAACGATATTGTAGTATGCCACGGCAACGTTATCAGATACTTTGTTACAAAGGTTCTTGGAGTCAACACCCTCTCCTGGCTAAGGATGTCAATTCACAACTGTAGCCTTACGGTGGTTAAAATCTATTCTGACGGAGCCATGAAGCTCGTCTCCTTTAACGACATAGGTCACATTCCACCTAACATGCAGACCCACACAGGTGGAAAGAAAAAACCCCTTATTATTGAATATGATTCTTCAACAGCTGTTCCTGCAACAAAGTAGAGCAATTATAGTATTATGATTCAGCCCTGACATTACTTACGCTATTCTTTTTTCTCCTTTACAGGCACAAAAAGGAGATCGCGAAAATCGAAACTGAAGTCGGTGAGCGGAGAGACAGGGGCCATTTTAACCTGTTCAATTTCTCCCTTATAGTTAAGAACAAACGTTACAAAGGCATCTGCATTGAGACTTCTATCCCTCCACCTAACAACAAAGGTATCATAGTGCCAGTGTTCCAGTTCTCCCACCAGAGCCGGTGTGTGACTGAAGCGCATTATAAGCTTATCGCCCACCTTATCAACAGTCATTTCCCCGTACCATTTATCCACGTACCTTCCAGTATACTCAGACAGCTCAAGGGAGGGCTTTGTATTTTTAGCCCTCTTGAGGTTGTATTTCTTTATTACTTCTTCGGCACGCTTTTTCTCCCTTTCCTGAGCCTTTGCAAAGGCAGAAATCCAGTCAGCAGGGAGCATCCCCAGATAGTAGTCCAGGATCCTGTAGGTAATAGCCTCGTAAGCCTGCCTTGCTTCCTGGTTCGTAAGAACCACTATTCCAAGTTTTAAATCAGGTACAAGGGTTACCTTCGAAACCATTCCCTTAATCGAGCCTGTATGATAGACAATCTTATGTCCCTGGTAATCCTTGAGCATCCATCCAAGGCCATAGGCGAAGAAATTGGGTTTTATCCTGGAAAGTTCAGGAGGATATTCTCTGATGGGAATGAATATC
>JAMOUL010000058.1 GCA_027062035.1 Candidatus Aminicenantota bacterium
TGAAGGAAAAGGGTGTGGGAACTAACGTATATTATCCTGTGGGTCTTCACATGCAAAAGTGCTTTGAAAGCCTGGGTTACAAAAAAGGCGAGCTTCCAGTAACCGAAAAACTCTGTGAAAAAGTTTTAGCGCTTCCCATGCATCCGTTTTTGAAGGAAGAAGAGCAGGAATATGTTGTTGAAAAAATAAAGGAATTTTATTATGGCGTTTAAAACGAGACTTAGAGATGGAATTCTTTCTTACGTGTATCATAAAATAGCAGAAGAGGGACATTTCCTCATTCGCATTCCTGAAGACTTTCTTCAGCATGTTCTCAACCCGTTTTTAAGTTATTACATGACACAGATTTCTGTAAAAGTCAACGAGGGTTCTATAAAAATTACGGGATCAAGTCTTGTGCCTGTAAATTTAACATTGAAAACACCTATTGTACGGGACGAAGAGATCGTGATCCCCGTTGAAATGAATCAGGCTCTCTACTCTTTTGCATCGACCTTCGGAGTAGACAGACTCAAGCCAATCAGACTGGAGCAAAATTCCCTTATTATACCAGCGGAACTCATTTACAATGCTGCCAAAGACATAGCAGAAGACCTGAAAATTTCACAAATTGAGATCAAAGACGGAGAACTTATAATAGAAATAGTGTCAAGATAAGATGGAAAATCGTCTGCAACATCTGAAAGAAGAATACGAAAAGCTTAGAAAATTTGCAAGAATAGAAGAGAAGAAGAAAAAACTCGCTGAACTTGAAAAGCTGAGGGAAAATCCGGATATATGGAAAGACCAGGAAAAAGCAAAGAAGATTAATATTGAACATAAGATGCTATCTGACGAGATAAGAGAATACGAGGAAATGGATGAGAAACTTCAGTATCTTGTGGAATTGGAAGAGATGAAAGATGATGAGGAGGAACTCGCAGAGGAATACGAAAAAGAAATCAGGGAATTCGAAAAGATCCTGAAGGACCTTAAGATTAAGGCTACCCTTAAAAGACCGGAGGATAAAAAGAATGCAATTCTGTCTATTCATCCCGGAGCCGGTGGCACAGAATCACAGGACTGGGCGCAGATGCTTATGAGAATGTACTTGAGATGGATAGAAAGAAAAGGATACAAACACAAAATTCTGAATTTTCAGCCCGGGGACGAAGCAGGAATAAAAGATGTAACAATACTTGTCGAAGGACCTTATGCTTACGGCTATTTAAAAGCAGAAAGGGGGATACACAGGTTGGTAAGGATATCACCGTTTGATGCTTCAAGAAGGAGGCATACGTCTTTCGCATCAGTATTTGTATATCCTGAAGCAGAAGAGGTCGAAGTGGAAATAAAAGAGGACGAACTCAGAATTGACACGTTTCGTTCATCGGGCCCTGGCGGGCAACATATGCAGAAGAATGAAACAGCAGTTAGAATAACACACATACCCACAGGAATAGTGGTAACATGTCAATCCGAGAGATCACAGTTTCAGAACAAACAAACTGCCCTGAAAATCCTGCGTTCAAGGCTTTATGAACTTAAGCTTCAGGAAGAGAAGGAAAAAATGGGGGACATAGAAAAGGAAAAGGGTGATATTGCCTGGGGACATCAGATAAGGTCCTACGTAATGCACCCCTATAAAATGGTTAAAGACCACAGAACAGGCTACGAAACCGGCAATGTAGATGCCGTAATGGACGGTGACCTTGACGGATTTATAGAAGCATTTCTGTTAAACATGGATTGATTTTACTCTCCAACCGTAATGGTGACTGTACCGCCTCTACCCTCTGAATCCTGAGCATAAATAATATGAGTTCCGGGCTGTGGTTTGAGCCTCAAAACCTCTCCACTTTCACTTCTTCCGTAAAATACCCCGTCAACGAACCATGAAATTTCCGGGTTCTTACAATCAGTATAAGCAAGTAGCGGAATACCCTGCTGAAAATTAACATTTCTTTCTATGAAATAGTGAGTCTCATCCTTTGGACTCACTATATAAAAACCTTTTTTGTCCGAGGCTAATTTACAATCAGGCGAAAAAGGCGGAGGTGCATACTCAGCTCCAAGCACCTTCCTTGCCGGTGAGGGTAACACCAGAAAGATGCTATCTACAAGTTCTCCATCCCTGTATTGTTTAGACGGACACGCCCTGTAACCTGTCTTTTTCTCAACCCGATAGAGTTTGTGATACGGACACTTCACATATGGTAATTGACTTCTGAGTGCCATTACCTTCTTATGGCTTTTACAGTACCTTGTCGGCCTGTATCCGGAAAAGGCACATACATCTACAAGTGTGATGTCTGAAAGGGCTTTATCGGTCCATCCGAACTTTCCAGAAAAATACTGTCCGTCAATGGCCTTTAAAATATCGAACATCACAGGTGCAGATAGTATTGCTCCTACTATGTCCTTAAAACCACGACCATCAAAATTACCGCTCCAGACACCCACAGTATAATGCTCTCTAAACCCTATGGAGAGTGCATCTCTCCTCCCCCATGAAGTTCCTGTTTTCCAATAAACAGGGCCATACTCCTTACTTATAATATTCCCCAAAACAGGTTTATCCGGTCTATCTCTTAATGAGAGCGCATTTAAAGTAATATAAACTGCCCCACTTTTCAAAAGTTGGAATTCACTGTCAATTGCTTCATGCTCGAGCAAAATATACTTTCCGTGCATACCGCCTCTCGCAAGTGTTACATACAAATTGGTAAGGTCTATGAGTTTTACTTCTCTTCCCCCGGTAATAACCGGAAGACCGTAGTATCTTCCACTTATCTCCTCCCCGAGTCCACCTCTGTTAAGAAGTTTTATAAAATCCCTGTAACCTGTTTTACGGAGAAGAT
>JAMOUL010000059.1 GCA_027062035.1 Candidatus Aminicenantota bacterium
AGGAGCTGTTGTTGTAAGAAAGGATGGTGCAGATAGATATGTCCTGGGATTTATTTATGAGGGGAGATGGACTCCCTTCCGTCTTGTGGAGGATGATGAGGAATACAAATTTCTATTATGGGTTCCCTCAATGAACCTTTTTGTATGCAAAAATAAGGATGGTAAGGGATATATGTACAGGATCGGTGAGGGAAAGTTCAGAAAAATAGAGAGTGATTTTGTTGGAGCAGTATTTTCCGGGGGCAAACTTTATTTTCTTGCAGGGGATGACGATGGTAAAAGCAGACTTTACGCCCTCAACCCTATAACAAGGAAAAAGGAAAAGCTTACAGGGTACATGTGGATTGACATAGAGAAGAAATATGGAAGGGTATTATTGAAGGACCCTGCCACCGCAGTTTACATACTGAGCGGTAAAAATATCATTCCTGCTTATGTGGAGTCGGATTACACAGTGGTATCCACCCCCGGGATGAAAAGGGTATTTTTGTTTTCCCAGCTCAAGAAATGGGCATTTCTTGTTCAGTTAAACCGATAGTAGGGATACAGGATAAAATAAACGCCCTCTCTCAAGAAGGCTTTTAGCTGTGAGTAATTAAAGCCTCTTGTGAATTCCACAAGACTTTCCAGAAAGGATTTTTTCTTTGGATAAAATTCAACGGAATAAAACTTCAGTCCTGAAACCTTTGCGGCTTCTTCTATGGCGTCTTCCAGTCCCCCAATTTTATCCACCAGTCCAATTTTGACCGCTTCCATTCCCAGGAAAACCCTTCCTCTGCCTATGCTGTCTATATACTCTTTGGATTTTCCCCTTCCATCTGCCACCCTGCGGACGAAGAGGTTGTAGAAACTCCACATTCTCTTTTTGAGGATCTGATATTCGTGGTCAGAATAATCCCTGAATGGGCTATTTATAAGACCTGTTTGAGTCAGGGTTACAGAATCTTCATTCATTCCCAGTTTTTCCAGTGCCTTTCTAAAGCTGAATTTCCCTCCAATTATTCCTATTGAGCCGGTAAGTGTAAGATTATTGGCAAATATTTTTCTTCCATCCACTGCAATGTAATATCCTCCTGATGCAGCGTACGAGGACATGGATATAATCACCGGTTTTTTCTTTGAGAGTTTCCTTACTGTCCTTTCTATTTCCTCCGACGCTATTGCTGAGCCTCCCGGACTGTTAATTCGCAGGACAACTGCCTTTATACTTTTATCTTTTTTTAAGTGAGATAGTATCCTTCGAATGGTTTCTGAACCCACAACTTTTCCGGTGAAAGGAAAATTTCCGGACCGCCCAGTGTTTATTGTTCCTTCAATAAATACGACTGCGATCCGATTGGGATTAAAGGACCTCCCCATGGAAGCATAGCTTTTTGCCCGAACCGGGCTCAGTCCCTTAAACTCTGTTTCCAGGACTTTATCTTCATCTTCTATGCCATCAAAGAAATTCGTTTTTTTAAAGTCCTCGCCTATTCCTCCCCCTTCCTTATTCATGAAATTAAGGAATTCGTCTTTCTTTATACCCCTGGTTTTCTGAACTTCCTCCATGTAATAGTCCATAATTCCCCTGGCAATTCTATGGATCTGTTCCCTCTCCTCACGGGTCATTTTTTCTTCTGTGTAGGAGTTTACAGCTGTCTTCCATTTTCCAATGTGGTAAAACTGGGGTTTTACCCCTATTTTCTGAAGGAAACCCCTGTAATAAATCCTTTCTCCTGCTATACCATTGAGTTCTATAAATGATCCTGGAAATGTGTAGATTTTGTCGGCTGCAGAGGCTATGAAATAGTCAAGGTCCCCTCCGAATTCAATGAATGCCACCACCCTTTTTCCGGTTTTCTTGAAGGATAAAATGATCCTCCGTATCTCTTCCGCTTCACCAAATCCGATCTGGGGGTAGCTTATTTTTAAAAAGCATCCTCTTACCCTGGGATCGGATTTTCCCTTCTGAAGGGCCCTGTAAATATCCCTTAAGGTGAGTTCATGAGCAAAGGGAGTGCTTCCAGAAGGTGTTTCAGGTATGCTTCCTGTAAGATTTATGTAAATATAGGAATCGGTTGAAAGTCCCCTCCCTCCCTTTTGAAGGAAAAATATTCCGATGGTGAAGAAAAAAAGGAACAGAACGAAAATGATGAAAAATATCAGGCTTTTTTTCATTTAAAATATATGCCGGAGGTGGGATTCGAACCCACACAGAGGCAAGCTCCGGGAGATTTTGAGTCTCCTGCGTCTTCCAGTTCCGCCACTCCGGCGAAAAATTAAGGATAAAGTGGACCAGAGGGGATTCGAACCCCCGACCCCTTGACTGCCAGTCAAGTGCGCTCCCAGCTGCGCCACTGGCCCACCCGATTATAAATACTATCATATTGGATGACTTTTTTCAACGGAGGACGTAAAATAAGATAAGGAGGGCAAGATGAAAAAATTTATTGCTTTCATTCTTTTAATACCCTTTTTATTTTCAATGGTGGCCTCACCCGAGAAATACCTTGGCTTTAAAGTGGGTGCCGACAGGAAACTTGCAAATTATGAGCAGATTATCGGGTACTTAAAGACACTTGAAGCCACAGGTAAATTGAAACTCCAGAAAATAGGAAAAACCACCCTTGGAAAGGATATGTACATCGCGATCATAACCTCAAGGGATAATATGGAAAAGCTCCAGGAACTTAAAGCCCTTGCAAAGGAAGTATATTTCGGTCACGATCCTTCTGTTGTGGAAAAGGCAAAACCCGTTTTCCTCATATCATGCTCCATACATTCCAGTGAGATAGCTGCATCTCAGATGTCAATGGAGCTTGCGTATAAACTTGTCACAGGAAAGGACCCCAGAGCTGAGAAAATTCTGAATAACGTTGTTTTCATCCTTGTGCCTTCTTCCAATCCCGACGGAATAGATATGGTTGTGGATTGGTACAGGAAGACTGTGGGCACAGAGGATGAGGGCAGGTCAATGCCCTGGTTATATCACCATTATGCCGGTCACGATGATAATAGGGACTGGTACATGCTTAACCTTATAGAAACCAGAAACCTCACCAATGTTTTCTACAGGGAGTGGTTCCCCGTGGTCATCCTTGATGAGCATCAGATGGGTTCCACTGGAGCCAGGCTGTTTTTGCCTCCATTTAAAGAACCCCCTTCCTTTTCTGTAAACTCAATGATATGGAGACTTGTAAACCTTTTGGGAACATATATGTCTTATAGGGTGGAAGAAAGCGGAAAATCCGGAGTCCTTTCCTATAACCTATTCACTGCATGGTGGATAGGTGCCCTGGATGATACCGCATGGTTCCATAATTCCATAGGACTTCTTTCTGAAATGGCCAGCGTTAAATATGCTACCCCAATTTATATAGAGCCCAATGAGCTCTCAATTAGCTGGACAGATAGAGCTTATGGAAAAATGATAAGTTTTCCCAATCCATGGTCAGGTGGCTGGTGGAGACTGAGGGATATTGTTGATTACGAACTTGAGCTTTCCTTTGCAGGACTGGATTTTGTAGCAAGAAATCCAAAAGACGTCTTAAAAACCATCTACGAAGTGAACCGTAAGGAGGAAAGGCTGGGAAGGACTGAGAAACCATATGCCTATGTGATACCTGCAACCCAGAAGGATCCGGTCAGGGCTGCTGATCTGGTTCAGAGATTAATATGGGGCGGGGTAAAGGTATATAAAATTTCCGAGGATGCAGCAGG
>JAMOUL010000060.1 GCA_027062035.1 Candidatus Aminicenantota bacterium
GAAGGGAAGAAATTATTATTACAGGTAGAAGTTGACCGGCCCCCATAAATGCTCCGATCATAGCGAGCATTTTGAAGTCTCCAAATCCCAATCCCTCCTTTCCTGTAAGCAACAAAAAGATTTTATAAACAATCCAGAGGGAAAAATACCCCAGGAAAGCGCCAAGAAGGGAAAGTAATATGCCCGGGGGAAGAAAAATGGAAAAAGCAAGTCCTGCAGCTATCCCTGGAAGGGTAAATATATCAGGAAGGATCATCCTTTCTGCATCAATGCCTGCAAGAATTATCAAAAGAGTAAGGAATACAAAACCCCGGAACATTTCCACTGGAAGGAGATGGAAATTGTGCCAGAGCAAAACAAAGGTTATCCCCCCTGAAAGTTCAATTATAGGATAGCGGGGAGAAATTCTGGCTCCACAATGCCGGCACTTCCCTCCAAGTATTAAATAGCTCAACAGGGGAATATTGTCATACCAGGCGATCTTATTTTTACATACAGGACAGATGGATCTGGGTTTCAAAAGGGACATTCCCTCAGGAACCCGGTATATGACAACGTTCATAAAACTTCCCCATACGAGACCAAATATGAAGGCAAATATCTCGTAGATTATTTCCACAGATGTTCTCTCCTGGGTTTTATTTTTCCTGTTTCAGGGTCATAAACATAGGGGTCGCCGTAAAAGTCCACAGGGATTTCCCTTATTATCCCCCTTTCCCTGAGTTCCTCAAGGGAAAGGGGAAATCTTCCGAATTTCGCTTTGAACTCTTTTACCGCTCTACCAAGGCGGTCTATATCCATTTTTGCTTTCAATTTATAAAGGTGACGTTCGGCAGCCTTTCTAAAATAACCGGATTTATCCGTCTGATAAACCTTCCACCAGTATTTCCATGAAAGTTGAAACAGTTTTTTCCTCTCCAGCATACCTGCTGCCATGGAAAGAAGGTAGGGATCGGGATTTATCCTGTAAGCCTTGAGATATAACTCATGAGCAAGATGGTAATCCCTGGCATATTTAAAGGCATAAAAGGCAGCTTCCGAAAGCAATTCCCAGGCGTCTGGATTTCTTTTATATCCCTCCATTAAAAATTCAATTGCCAATCGGGGATTACCAAAATCATAATTTGCTATAAGAGCAGCGGTTGAATAGGTTTCAAGGTATTTAGGGTCAAGAGCCCACACCGCCTCAAAGAATTTTCTGAGATTGGCTTCCCTTGTTCTGAAATTAATCTCAGGGCTGGAAAAGTACTGGATAGCCCAGATATAGACCATATCTGCAATTACGTTCTGATAACCCAGGGAAAAATCCTTCAGGGCCTTTGAAGGAAGCCTTATTATCCATCCCCCATAAACATAGGGCATGGAGATCCTTTTATAGGTAAAGTTTTCATAGAGGATTCCAACATAAAGGGTCAAAATAAAGGCTATCAAAAAACCCTTTCTCATACCTCCCTCTTCTTAAACACCCACATGGCAAGTATAGAAAACAGAAGAAAAAGAAAGAAAAAATAAGCGACGGCTTTATAATAGAAAACTGAAGGGACCTTCAGGCCATATACAATCTGGTTTTTTAAATTGAAATAATCAAAATTGGGTATAGCATATGAAATGGCCTTAACAATGGTTCTGGAAAGCCCTGATTTTAAGGTCATGGAAGCCTTTTCAATGGTGGTGGCGAGGTGACTCACTATATATACACTGAAGGTAAACAACATGGAAAGGAACTGGGTGGTAAAGGAAGAAAACATCAGCGAAACCGCAGTAAGTATCCCCATTTCCAGTATCAACAAAAAGGCCTGTATGAAAATACCCCACATTCTGGACCCCTTAAAAAGAAGCAATAAAAAGAGCAGGAAAGCCATAGCAATAATGTTCAGGATTACATTCAGCCATATTCCAAGGATCTTTCCCAGCATAAACTCTTCCCTTGAAATGGGTTTTGAAAGCACAAGAATTACAGTTTTCTTGCTCAACTCTCTGGAAAAGCTGGTGCCTCCCACAAATATCACCACAAGAAGAGCGAAAAGACTCATTACCGCCATTCCGAAGTCCGCTATTACCTTATTAGGATCGCCAATTACCAGCATTCCCAGGAAAAGAGAGAATAACAATAATACAACTGCGAAAAAGAAAAATATAAGATAGATCCTATCCCTTATCCCTTCCTTGAAGGTAATATAAGCAACAGCCCTCACCGATTTCATCTGTCCTTTACCTCCCTTATAAAGATCTCCTCCAGGGTAAGGGTTCTGGGTATAACAGCTCTTATTTTGCCACCTGCTTCAATGACTGCCTTTACTATAGAATCCACCCTTCCCTCTTCAACCATAAACAGCAATCTCTTCCCTGACCTGCGTTCCGGGGTAAAACCGGGAATTTCCTCCACTCCTTCCACTGTAACTTCGTAATGGCTAATTTCCCCGCTAAGCATATCTTCAAGAACCCCCTGTTTTATAACTCTTCCTTCGTATATCATCACAACCTCATCACATATCATTTCCACATCCTGGAGGATATGGGAAGAGAAAAGAATGGTTTTTCCCTTCTTCTTCAGTCCGGAAATTATTTCCCTGAATTCTCGTCTTCCAATGGGATCCAGACCGCTCATGGGTTCATCAAGGACAAGAAGATCAGGATCGTGGATTATTGCCTGAGCCAGTCCTATTCTTTGAAGCATTCCTTTAGAATAACTTCTTACCCATCGGTCTGCCTCGTCCCTCATTCCAACAATCTCAAGAACTTCATCCACCCTCCTGCTAATATCCCCCTTCATTCTGTAAAATCTGGCAAAGCTGGTTAATATTTCCCTCCCGGTCAGATAGTCGTAGAAATAAGGAGCCTCCGGCAAAAATCCGATATTTTCCCTGGTACTTCTGGAAGCCCTTTTTCCAGATACCAGAACTTCACCCGAATCTGGCTCAGAAATCCCCATTATTATTTTTATCGTGGTGGTCTTTCCCGCTCCATTGGGTCCCAGCAAACCTACCACAGCTCCACCCCTGACCTCGAATTCTACCCCGTGAAGTACTTCCTTCCTTTCCAGAAGGAACCCTTCTCTGAAACTCTTAAAAATCCCCTTTACTTCAATTGCTTTCATAATGGAATTTTACAGAAAAGCGAATTTTAAAACAAAAAGAAGAGCAAGGATATGAAGCACAGGGCTAACTTCCTTTCCCCGACCTGATAGGAGTTTGAGGAGAGAATAGCTTATAAAGCCGAATCCGAGGCCGTTGGAAATGCTCATGGTCAGGGGCATTCCAAGAACTGTAAGAAGGGAGGGGACGAACTCGGTAGGATCAGTCAGGTCTATTTTTCTTATATTGGAAAACATCATTGCCCCAACAATTATAAGAACCGGGGATGTAACCGGATAAACAGTTTCTCCGTGCCAGTTGAATCCGCCTACGAGGCTCTGGACAATGGGATAGAAGAAAAGGGAAAGGATAAAATAAATTGAGACAAAAACAGAGGTTAACCCTGTCCTGCCTCCCTCTGCAACACCTGTAGCTGATTCTATATAGGAAGTTACGGTGGAAGTTCCCAGTCCGGATCCAACTACCGTGCCCACCGCATCGGCCATGAGAGCTCTATTTATTCTGGGCATCTTTCCCTCTTCGTCCACAAAACCAGCCTGTTCTGCCACCCCTATAAGGGTGCCAATAGTGTCAAAAAGA
>JAMOUL010000061.1 GCA_027062035.1 Candidatus Aminicenantota bacterium
CTCTCAAAGAACGAGGACTTTAAGGAAATCCTCTATTGTATGAAATGCGGTGCCTGTATGTATGAGTGTCCTGTCTTCTGGGTAACCGCTGGACATTTCGGGAAGAAATATCCCGGAGGTATAGGAGCCCTGTGGGATGCTTTTGTTGCAAAGGGATTCAAGGAGGCAGCTCCTGCAGTCTATAGCTGTGCTATCTGTGACCGTTGCAGAGTAAGATGTCCTCTGAATATCAACACTGCAAGAATGATTATCAAGCTCAGGGGAATTCTTTACGAGAAGGGATATGCTCCTACCATAATAGAAGAGCTGAAAAAGTCGTTTTTTGAGGAAGAATAGGCTGAAAGCTTACTAAATAAAGATTATTTGAGCTCCTGCAGCTCTCTGGTAAAATTCGCCCACTGTCAGTACACCATCCAGGTCGTCAAAAAGGTCTTCCTTCTTTAGTTTAAACATTTCCATGGCAAGTTTACATGCGAATATTTTTCCTCCCGATGCCTTGATAATTTCGAGGAATTCGCTGACTTTCGGAATGTCCAGTTTTTCCATTTCCTTTTTCATCATATAGGAAACCATTGCCTCTATTCCGGGTAATATACCGAGCAGAGTGGGGAAGGGTATGCCACCGGGCATTGTGAGCGATGGGTTTCCCACCGTGGCCGTGTGAAGTTTGTCCATTTTCTTCTTGGTTATGGCATCCAGTCCAAAAAATGTGAAGAACAATTCTGCTTCAATGCCTTCCATTCTTGCTCCATTGGCAAGGATAAGAGCTGCGTAAACATTCTCCAGACTTCCCTTGGAGCAGATAATGCAAACCTTTTTCAGTTTTTCTTCGCTCATTTAGATTCCTCCTTATTTTATAAAACGTTCAGACACAACCCCTTGGTTTGGGGAGTCCTGCTATAAGGGCGGCCTTTTTCAAAGGGCCGTCAGGAAAGAGGGCATAAAATTCCTTGATGGAGACCACCCCTGACTTTCCAATTTTTCTTATGGAAAGGTCCTTGCCTTCCCTGGCAAGTTCCCTTAAATAGTTAATAACCTCAAAATGTTTTTCCGTTAACTCGATACCGATCTCCTTTGCAAGTTCCCTTGCAATCTCCGGCGTCCACTGGTTCATGTCTGTCATATACCCATTCTCATCCACATCGATTACGGTGCCGGCAATTTCTTTTTTGGGCATTGTTCCCTCCTTATTTTATTGGTTCGTGAAAATTTTAACATAATGAAACTCGAAATAAAATCCTTTACATACTGGACATTTTTGTCGGAATTCGACAAAAATGTCGTTTTTTAAGGAATAAAAGTCTCACTATAAGCCTTGAAGATCTGGAATAAAAATTGCAGTGTAAAAAAGGGAGGAAAATTATGAAACATTATGGTGTGTTTTTGATTTTTGTCTTTTTAGGGTTTCAGGTTTGGTCTCAGAACATATCAGATGTGAGATTAATTCCTGATAAAAATGAGTTCAGGGTTGGGGAACAGGTTAAAATTTTCTGGAAGTTTACAGCTATCCCCACTTCAGAAAATGTCAGCATTCTTCTACTGAAGAAAGGAAATACTATTAAAATGTGTGAAATTGCCAACAGTATATCAGTTGCAAAGGGGAGAACAGGCTATCTCTGGAAAGTTCCTTCAATGTGTGGGACATTTCGCTTTATATCTTCAGGTGACTTAAAGGCCAGTGAGTTTAAAATCAGGGTTATCTGGAAGAGGCGTTCAATCCGGAGCGAGAGTAAATATGTTAAGATCAAACCCGGAGAGGGTTCCCCTATTACCCGAAAGTCCAACAGAATAATTCACATACCTAAGGACCTTCGAAATTTGACACTTCCTGATCTTACAATAGCAAGGGTGGAATACAGGACCGATAGTGCCACAGGTCCCGTCTTTTATATACTTGTAACTAATTTAAATCACAGGAAAGCCCCCATTCCTCCTGAAAAGAAATTTAGTTTTCATGTAGAGTTTACACAGAGGGGAGAAGAAAAAGTCTATAAAAGGCTGGATTTTAAAGTATGTGTCGACGGAGGGGGGGATTTTGGAGCAGTAAATTGTAATAGGTTGTTAGAACTTTCGAGTAAGGGATATGCGTGGTTTCTAATTCCCTTTGACATCAGGATGCCCGCTGATCCTTTAGATAAAACTGAGCCTCCTGATCCTCTTGGAAAATTTGTGGTGGATTCTGAGAACATCATAAGGGAAGCTAACGAAGGCAATAATGTTAAGATGTGGGAAAGAAAATAGTTTTTTTATTTCTTCTTGAAGAATTCGTGTTCCCGAACCAATTCTGCAATCAGGTCCTTGAGTTTCCACTCAAGGGATGTTGGGGTGGAAACAGCCATTATTATATCCTCTTCTTCCCCTGCGGCTTCTTTTATGGCTTTCATGAGAGCGGGGAGCTCTTCCTTGGAAAATCCATGGAATACAATTACCTTCTCCTTTGATTCAGTATCCATTTCATCAAGTTTTTTGTAATCTTCGTCCATCTTTCCTCCTCCAATTTATTATAATCTACAATGGATATTTGTAAAATTGACCCTTTAGTTTATCCTTATTTTATTACCTCAAAAAACTCCTCAAAGGGCGGTTTTGCAAGCAGCTCTGCTATTTTTTTGAATGCTTCGAGAAAAACCGGGTCGGAATGAGATTTTTCGTGGTGTTCCTTTGTTTCCCAGTAGGTTATGAACAGACATTTAACAGGAAAAATTTTCATATCATTCAATCCTGCTTTGAGGCCGCTACCTCTTGAGGAAATACCGGAAACCCTCATGAATTTTGAGCCCAGAAATCCCTCGAAATTTTCAGTGTCAGAGCACAGGGTTCTGGCCAGCTCCTCAAATTTTTCCTCGCTCCCGGGACGAACTTCAACATGGTTAACAGCACAGATTATGTTCTTTCCTTCTTTGTCAAATGTTTCAGGATTCTTTATTGGTTCTGCCCCTATTCCCATTCTTTTGAGTTTTTCTATTGCAAGAAGGGTTCTTTTGCCTGAATTGCAGTAAATGCATAGTTTTTTGTCCTGCAGAAAATCACGGTAGAATTCGAGATCATAAAAGGGAATATTTATGGCTCCCTTTATGTGTTCCTTGACAAACTCTTCTCTGGTTCTTACATCTATTATTATGCTTTCCATATTAATTACCCACCGTTTCTGACAAATTCCAGAATTTCTTCGGGGTCCGGGAGCTGAGGGATATCGTAAAGTTTGACCCATATTACTTCCGCATTTTCCCCTATAAGTATGTTGGCCCTCTCGGAAAAGCCATCAATTTTCCTGAAAATTCCATAGAGTCTGGCAACTTCCCCATGTGGCCAGAAGTCGGAGAGTAAACGAAGTTTACTGAGTTCCAGTTCTCTTGCCCACGCATGTTTTGATGGGATAGAGTCCACACTTATTCCTGCAGGTATTATGTTTAACAATAGAAATTCCTCATATTTTTCATCGAGGTTTTTCATCTGCTTTGCACAAACAGAGGTCCATGCAAGGGGATGAAAGGACAGTAATATTTTCTTACCAGCTAAATCTGAGAGCCTGAAATCTTTATTGTGGTGGTCCTTTAATGTAAAATCCGGAGCCTTTTTCCCTATTTCTATCATTTTTACCTCCATAAAAGATTCTATCTGAAAATTATTACTAATTCAATTGTAATTTTTACTTTTTAATTCT
>JAMOUL010000062.1 GCA_027062035.1 Candidatus Aminicenantota bacterium
ATTTGCATATAATAAATTACAATATTTTTAGAGGAAAGATTTTCATACCTGACCTCTCATATGAACCTTAAGGTTCAGTCATCTATGAAATTTTTCCCTCTGAAGAAGGAGGTTTAGTGTGAGAAAAATTCTGGCTTTAAGCATTTTCTGGGGGCTACTTTTTGCAATTTTTGGGCAGAGTATATCCAATGTGCATCTTGTGCCATCTAAAAGTAGCTATATTGCAGGCAATAAGGTGACAATTTACTGGAACTATACAGGGATGAGCATTCCTTCTACAGCAAAGGTAAAGATAACCCTGTGGAGACAGGGAGCCACTCAAAACACATGCAAAATAGCAGAAAATGTACCAATTACAAAAGGAACCAATGGTCATCCCTGGACAATCCATTCAAGCTGTATAAATCCCCACACAAACGCTTCAGAGGATTTAACCTCTGGTTCATTAAGAATAAGGGTTCGCTGGCAGGGACATGCTCCCGCAGTATATGGTGAGAGTTCTTTCTTCGAAATTCAGAAGATTTTACTGAAACCAGGGGTTTTTAAGGCAATGGCTCCCAGAATTGATGGGGTACTGGATGTCCCTATTGGAGCCCTGAGACCCGGTACAAAGGTATATTTAAAAGGTTCTAAATTTGGCAAAAAGAAGGGACAAATTCTAATTTACGGTAATTTTAAAGGTATAAACAGCCCGGTTGCACTTGTAAATGTGAACTGGAAAAACAGTAAGCAGATTGACGGTGTTGTTCCTCAAATATTAAACGGTCAACCCAATCAAACCGTGCAATTAAAGGTTAAAACCTCTTACAATATGCTCAGTAATCCATGGAATGTAAACTTTGAGGGGCGAGAAGAAAAGGTACTGCCAGGGAGTGCAGTTATTGCTAACTGCAGCATGGATGCCAATATAAATATTTGTAACTGGTTTAGCGATGAGACAGGGGACTTTCAAAGAGATGTCTGTTTAGATGACATGGCTATATGTGCATTCCATAAAAATAGCTGGGGAACCATTGGTGATGACAAAGGAAATGATAAATTTACCATCAATCTTAAAAATGGATGGGTATTCAAGAAGATGGAAATTCTGGTATGGAAAAAGACTTCCGGAGACGAGGTTCTATCCGGACCTACCCCTCCGTTTCCGGTGGGGCAATCGTCATGGACAGCGACCATACACTGGGTAGCAAGTCCTAATGATTACGTATGGTACAAGATAAAAATAATAGTGGAAGGACCTATTGGAACTTCATACAAATAAAATTGGGCAATTGCCCTGGGAGGTAAAATGAGAAAATTGTTTTTGTTCGCGTTGTTAATGGGGTTTGTCGTTTCTGTTTATGCTCAGAGCATAAGCAATGTGCGATTGGTCCCATCCAGGGCCGCTTATCTTAGTGGCGAAAATGTAAGAATTTACTGGAATTATTCAGAAATTTCCAGGACGGAAAAGGTTAAGATAACGCTGTGGAGAGAAGGGGGAACTCAAAGTACCTGTCTTCTTGCCGATGACGTTTCTATATCTACAGCTTCTAAATCCTGGCGAGTTAGCTCTACCTGTTCCAATCCCCGAACAGGTGTCAGGGAAGATTTGCTAACCGGCAGGGTTAAAATAAGGGTTCGCTGGAAGAGACATCCTGTGTGGGGAGAGAGCGAATATTTTGAAATAAGAAACAGTGGAATTACTGCAGGGAATACGAACGTTTCCCAGTCTGAGAGTGTTGTTCAATCTCTGGGAGCCACCCCTGTTGTGAGGGTGGTTTTTCCGAATGGAGGCGAGGAGCTGATAAGAGGACGTCAATACGAAATAGAATGGGAAAGCGTGGAAGGTTTTGGAAGGCCCAGGATCAAAATTTTCAAGGGAAATACCAAGGTGAAAGAGTTTCCACCAGAGAGAGTGTTTCCTGTAAAAGTAGGACGTACATGGAAGTTCTCGTGGATAGTGGATAGTGATATGGATATAAGTAGAGAAGGTCATCCTGATTACAGGATTAGAATAGAAAAGGGGGATTGCAGCGGCACCTATGATGAGAGCGATTCCAATTTTAGCATAAAAACAGGTGGGATACTTGTGACTTCACCGTCTGGTTCATCTCCCCTTACCATGTCCCATAGGGTCCTTATAAGATGGAGAGCTGGATGGTCGGTAAGAGAAGATGAATTTATGAGTATATACCTTTATAACGTCACTAAGAATATACGATACCCCATAAGACTGGGTAGCGGTGTAAGGATAAACAGAGGAGTATATGAGTGGATTGTTGGAACTTTTGATGAGCGGGCACACATGGATTCCTTTTCCCCTGGATCTGATAGATTCAAAATCATGTTAGAGTATGGTCATCATTTTACCGATGTATATAGCCAGGAATTTCGCATTATAAAACCAACCATCGAAGTTTTATCCCCCGAAGGTGAAACTTTGCACCTTGGAGATACACTTACCATACGCTGGAGGTCCTCAAGCAACCTTCATGGAAGAGTGAACGTGGAACTGTACAACAATTGTCATAGAAGGAGTTTTACCCATTTTGATACAATAGGCACCAACATACTCAGAACATCTACCACTTTAACATGGAGGGTTTACTCTCCTCCAAGTATTTGGGTAACAGAAATGGATCCCATCCCTACAAATTGCAGGTACAGGGTTGTAATAAAATCAGCTATTTGCCCCTTTATAACAAGTCCTATTTCAGAAGGAAGTGGGGGGATATTTACGCTTCGTGACTAATTTAGATAATAGTTGTTAAGAAAGGGACACTTTACAGTAAAAGTATAGTTCCTTTTTACACAGAATCTGTGGGATTTTCTTTTAAGAATGAGATTGATGTGAGGTATGGAAAGATTTTTATAATTCGACAATTTGGGCAATAATTCGACAGAATTGTCGAATTATTTATTTGTAAATCAGCTTATAATCTCAAATGTTTCTGGCAAGAAAATTGCAACTATTAAAAAATAAAGATTATTTGAGAGGTAAAAAATGAAAAAAAGTTTTATTTTTTTGATTTTCCTGGGATTGGGGTTGTCATTGTTTGCTCAGAGTATCACCAATGTTCGCATACTCCCTCTTCGAACTACCTATACTACCGGGGAAAATGTAATAATTTACTGGGACTATGAAAATATTACAAAACCAGGTACTGTGGAAGTAAAAATAACCTTATGGAGAGAAGGAGGTACAAAAAGAATATGTCGACTTGGCATGGGAATAAAATTAACCGATGGGAATATTGGAAAGGCATGGCGAATTCCAGCCAGTTGCACAAATTTAGATACTTCGACCCAGGAGGATTTAACCACAGGAAATCTTAAAATAAGGGTTCGCTGGCAGGGACATGCTCCCGCAGTTTTCGGGGAAACCTCCTTTTTCAGGATTAAGGATGTCAGGAGACCGGATCTGATAGTTTCCCTGGATAAGTTAACAAGAAAACCTGCTGTTGGGGAGGAATGTAATTTTTTAATTAAGGTAAAAAATGTGGGTAGAGCCAGATCCCTTTCTACCAGGGTGAAGGTCATTATTGGTAAAAAGGGGACAATTACCTGGGCCTCGCCAGGTAGAGAATATGCGGTAGTGCCTATGGATCCAAAATCGGACCC
>JAMOUL010000063.1 GCA_027062035.1 Candidatus Aminicenantota bacterium
ATTGTATATTTTTCCCTGTAAAGGGCTTCCACAGCCATCCGGTTGCTCATAGAAGCCACAACTTCACCCCTGCCAAGGCAGAGCACGTTGCCTCCAGGATATTCTCCACAATCTATTTCTATGGTTCTGAATCCCTTAAAATATTCCCTCTCGAAGGCTCCTCTGCAGAATAGAACTGTCCCGGGATCAACCATACTCATAACGCTTCCAATATGAAAAAAGGGCGGCTTAAGCTCCGAAACCCTTATTTCATACCCCATCCTCTTCAGAATGGCACTTAACTGCTCAGCTCCCTCCTTGTTTGTTCTGGGGGAAAGACTCAAAAATGCCACCCTTCCCGCAAGGATTATGTCCCCTCCTTCCACTGTTCCAGGGGGGTTAATTTCCCCGAAAAGGGGGACTCCCTTTTCTTCTAAGTTTCTTCCCAGCCATTCTTCTTCCCCTTCCCTGGTCTTGAGCCCCATCCTGAGTTTAATGTACCCTTCCGGGGTAACCAGTGCAGCATCCCTTGTAAAGACAGAATTGGGGTGACCGGGAAGTTCCTCTATGTCTATAACATCAACACCAAAACTTTTAAGAGTTTCCTTAAAAACATCGTGCTGTACAATTGCCCTCTGTCTATCTGCCACTTCGTAGATATTGTGATTTTCCGGGTTATCCACATTATAGTATTCCTTGACTGGAGTCGAAACCATCACCTTTCTTAACAGGTCTCCTTCATTCCTTACCATGCATACCTCCCTGTTAAAACATTAAACAACATTACGAAAAATACTTCAATAAAAAAAGGGGAGGATTTCTCCTCCCCTGCGTGTGAAATGCGAGATGTCTGATCTACGGGATAAAATGAATCCGAGAAACGTGTATGAAAATTAAACTACCGGGAAATTCACACGAAAAAAGTTTTTTAACTCAGTCCCTTGTTGAGCGTGCCTCGTCGATTCTAAGGGTACGACCCATAAAATCTGTTCCGTTAAGGGCCTCCATTGCCTTCTGGGCTTCTTCTGGAGTTCCCATTTCTACGAATCCGAAACCTCTGCTTCCGATAATCCTTACACTCTTAACCTCACCATAAGGTGCGAAGAGTTCTTCCAGTTCCCTTTCGGTTGCCGAATACTTAAGGTTACCTACATAAAGTTTTGCGCTTTGCATGATTTACCTCCTATGCAAATTTTTTGATTTAATTTCTAATTTTTTCAAAGTGGTGGACTCACAGAACTATCCCGGAATAAGAAAATCCGGGTTTCTTTGCGAGGAAAGATTTAGTTAAGGATAGCAAAATTTCTTCCATAAGAGTGCAAAAATCCTTGCGAAGTTGCCGTTGCCACTAACCACAAATACCGATCATATTTTTTCATCCTGCTAACACTACCACAATAAACAAACAAAAGCAAATTTTTATACCTTAAGTACCTTAACCATATCTGTTGCACCACGCATGGGGGTTTTACCAGCGGTAAGAACTATAAAATCTCCTCTTCTCAGGAGCCCCTTTTCAGTGAGCATGGAAATACCCTGCTCTATCATTCTATCGGTGTTGGATACGAACTCAACCACTTCCGCATGTACTCCCCAGAATATGGAGGCTATCCTCTGAACCTTTATGCTGTGGGTGAGAGCTATCAGGGACATCCTGGGTCTGAACTTGGAAACCACCTGGGCGGTTTTACCGGAGGCGGTAAACACCACAACCGCTGAGGCTCCAATTTTCTCCGCAGTTATAACCGCACTTTCTGCAAGTGCTTCAGTAGGATCCGTTTTTTCCCAATCCAGACGCCTGCGATGACTCCATAAAAGCTCACTCTTTTCAACTTCCTCAATTGCCCTTTTCATCATCTCGACTGCTTCTATCGGGTATTTTCCTATGGCTGTTTCTCCGGAAAGCATAAGGGCGTCAGAACCATCAAAAACCGCATTTGCTATATCGCTTACCTCTGCCCTTGTAGGATAGGGATTGTCTATCATCGTGGAAAGCATCTGGGTGGCGGTAATAACTATTTTTCTCCATTTATTCGCAATGGCTATCATCTTCTTCTGCAGAACAGGCACTTTTTCAAGGGGAAGTTCAACTCCCAGATCCCCCCTCGCCACCATAATCCCGTCAAAGGAATCTATAATCTTTCCGAGCCTCTTTATCGCCTCCTTTCTCTCTATTTTTGCAATAATAGGGATATCATCCCCTGCTATTTCCTTCGGTCCCTTAACATCATCAGGAGATTTTACAAATGAAAGGGCCACAAGATCCACATTATTTTCCACTCCGAATTCAAGATCCCTGCGGTCCTTTTCTGTAAAAGAAGGAATCCTCAGGTCCGAATCAGGTAGATTTACTCCCTTTTCGCTCCTGATTACACCTCCTGTTATTACCTTTGCCCTTAGTTTACCCGGGACTCTCTCTATCACTTCAAGGGCAATCTTTCCATCTTCAATGAGAATGGTCTCTCCCTCCTTAACGTCATCTATCAGATATGAATAATTTATGGGTATTTCCGTTCCCGAGGCCTCCTCTCCCTGCACCAACCACAGGGTATCACCTGGCTCGACCTTAACCGGAGAGCTAAGTCTTCCCACCCTTAGCTTCGGACCTGATAGATCCTGAAGGATTGCTACTTCCCTTTTTACTTTCTGCGAAACGCGGCGAATAGTCTCTATCAGTCTTCTGTGGGAATCGTGGGTTCCATGGGAAAAATTCAGCCTGAAGACTGAAACCCCTGCCTTTATGGCATCCTCTATTTTCCCTTCACTGGAAAGCGAGGGACCTGCAGTTGCTACTATTTTGGTTTTCATATCTTTATGTTATCACATATGTAAAAAAAGCAATTTCAAACATCCTCATATTGGGTTAAAATTATATTGCTTTAATAAAACTGGAGGCTTTTTTAATGAGCTTAAAGGAAAAATTCCATAATCTACTGGAAAAAGTAAAGGAAACGGTAAGAAAGAAAGGAAATAGAGACGAAAAGTTAAAGGAAATCTGCGAGCTTCTTGAAAGAGAGATCCCTCATTACAACTGGGTGGGATTTTACCTTATTGATCCTGAGAAGGAAAGGGAACTGGTGCTGGGGCCTTTTGTAGGCGAACCTACCGAGCACGTACGCATTCCTTTTGGAGCTGGAATCTGCGGACAGGCAGCAGAACGAAAGCTTACCTTTATAGTTCAGGATGTATCAAAGGAAACCAATTATCTCTCCTGCAGTCCTGATGTAAAATCAGAAATAGTAGTACCTATCTTTGATAAAAGAGGAAACATTATTGGAGAGCTCGATATAGATTCCCATTACCTCGAACCTTTCACCTCTGAGGATAGGGAATTTCTTGAAAAGATCTGCGAATATGTATCAGAATTATTTTAAAGGAGGAGACCATGAAATACGTCGTAAAGGGAAACGGAATCATAGTCATAGGAGAAGACGGAGAGGACCTCTTTTTGATTTTAAAAGCACTAAAGGACGCCAAGGACACTCCGGAAACCATGGTGGTAACCTCTGCCCTGGGAATGCTGAAGGAAGTAAAGGTCGGTTACTGGAATGGTGACCACTACGAAATTCACGAATTTAAAGAACCG
>JAMOUL010000064.1 GCA_027062035.1 Candidatus Aminicenantota bacterium
TCTCAGGAAGGAATTCGAAGCCCTTATGGGAAACAATTATTTAAAACTGAAAAGACGGGCAGTAATATATCTTATGAATGAGATAATCCCCTATCCCTTCCAGGCGAATTTCTTCCCCCTTCCCCAGCGTGTAAAAATGGAGTGCCTCCGTGATTTTGTAAATGCGTATCATTCCCCTTCAAAGGCAACTCCGGGAAACTTTGAAGAGTGGCTCTTAAGTACCTTTGGAGAAGCCATGTGCAAATACTTCTTTTTTCCTTATAATAGAAAATTCTGGGGAATTGATCTGAAGAAAATATCATCTCAATGGGCAGAATGGGCCATTCCGAAACCATCAATAGACGAAATTTACCTTGGTTCCCAGGGAAAAATAGTGGAAGGAATGGGGTATAACCCTGAGTTTTTATACCCAAAAAGGGGAGGTGCTTACGTCTTTTTTAAAGAATACGCCCGGGGAATCAAGGTTATGGAAAACACTGTAATAAACGAAATCGATACAGAAAAAAAGAAAATATACACAAATGGGGGAGAAATTAAATACGACGTACTCTTTTCCACCATTCCACTGGTGGAATTTGTCAGGTTAATAAAACCCGAGGATGATATACTGCTTCTTGCTTCCCGCATTCTGAAAGCGAACCCTGTAACCGTTTTTAATGTTGGATTTGAGGGCGAAGTTCCAGAATATCACTGGATTTATTTTCCAGAGGAAAGATTTTCTTTCTTCAGATTGGGATTTTATTCCAATTTTTCTCCCTTTATGGCACCGAAGGGAGCTCACTCACTGTATCTTGAATTCAGTGGCAGAGAAAGGAACGAATCAGACCTCAATAATGCAATCGAAATTCTGAAAAAAGAAGGGTTGCTCAGCGGAAAGATTCGCCTGTTTCAGAAAATATTTATTCCCCATGCATATCCAATACCTACAAGGGAAGCAGTTCTTATAAAGGATGGTCTCGAAAGTTTTCTGGAAGAGCGAAATATCTATATAGCGGGTAGAGCTGGAAGCTGGGAATATCTCAGCACAGAAGGTTCTATCCTCAGCGGGAAAAGGGCCGTGAAGAAATTTACAGGTTAAACTCCAGACCCAGTTCCTGGCATATGTCCTTTATGTTTTCGTAAACCTTATAGTACAGGGGAACCGTTTTCTGTCGTTCGTCGGCCTTTTCGAATTCCTTTTCACCATGTATATATATCCTATCCTTTCCCTCGGCTCTTGGAGCGTTCTTAAGCATTCTTATGATGTTATCCATGTTTGAAGAAATTTCCTCAAGGCCCACAAAGGCTTCCGGGGAAATTGCCCCAAGGAAATGACACACATTGGGAGGTTCGCCCTTTCTTCCATAGACATCGGTTCCCCATGCTCCGGATGAAAAAACTCCTGAAAGGATATCCACCAGAAGCGCAAGACCATATCCCTTATGTCCACCTGTTAATTCTTCAGCTCCTCCAAGAGGCAGAAGACCTCCTCCCTTCCTTTCCAGAAGATTATTTAGAACCCTGGAAGGATCATCTGTGGGAACCCCCCTCTCGTCTGTAGCCCACATAAGGGGAATCTTCTTACCGAGTCTATTGTAAACTTCCAGCTTCCCCCTTGGAACAGTGGAAGTTGCCATATCAAGCACAAATGGACGCTCTTCCTTTGCCGGAACCGCCACAGATATAGGATTTGTACCCAGAACGGCATCCTTTCCATTGGTGGGAATAACAAGAGGTGCAGCATTGGTAAGTGAAATTCCTATTAATCCCTCATTTAAAGCCATCATGGAGTAATATCCTGCTATGCCGTAATGATTGGAATTACGAATTGCAGCAAAACACACATAGTTTTCCTTTGCCTTTTGAATGCACTTTTCCATGGTCTTATAGGCCACGACCTGTCCCATTCCTGCACCACCGTCTACAACCATGGAAACCGGGGTTTCCTTTACTATGGTAATCTTTGTTCTGGGTTTCATTATTCCTTTTCTTATTCCATCAACATATCTTTTTAGCCTCGCTACACCGTGGGAATCTATACCCCTTCTGTCAGCAGCAATAAGAACATCTGCGATTATTTCCCCATCCTCTCTGGGCACTCCCAGTTTCTCAAAAACGTTCACCACAGTGGCGAAAAGGTCATTAATCTTAACAGGTATCCATTCCTGCATATTTAACCTCCAAAAACTTCATACTTCACTTATACTTAAATTTTACTCCTGGAAATCCAAAATGCAATTAATAAAAAATTTTCTGGTATCGGATACTATAGATTTCTTATAAGCCGAAGGGTCTCCCTCTGCAGCCAGCCAATCCCTCCCCATGATGTTTCCACCTCAACCCAGTGGTCCATAACCCCTATTACCTTAAATTCCATCCCTGCCTTAACCCTTCCCACCGGAGTTTCCTTCCTGGGCTCCGAATACATGGAAGTGTCCTTTATAACAACGCAAACTTCGGGATTCCTGTAAGACTTCCATTGATAAAAGGAAAAGACAAATAACACCAGACTGGCAAACAAAAGAAATCCTGCAATAACAGGCTTAAAGAATCTCATCCCGACAAAGGCGCAAAATGCTATGTATAAAACCAGAAAGGCAAAGACAATCAGGAAAAGTACTGCGAAAAGATTGGGAGCAAAAAGGGATGGTCTGGGTTCAAAGTTAATGTTCTCCTGGGGAATTCCAAGCTTCCTCTTAGCCGTTTTAATGTTTTCCTCAGCCTGATAATCCCCTGGATTTATAAGGGCAGCCATTCTCCACCAGTATATTGCCTCGGCATACTCGCCCTTTTCATATTTGATCACCCCGATGTTATAGGCAATGTTCCCGGAGTGGGTCATGTGAAATTGCTGGAGCAATTCCTTCTCTCCAGGATTTATCAAAAAGAGCATGAGAAGAAGCGCCTTCATCTTTTCACCTCGAATTTCTTCTTTGCCTCCTCCAATAATTTTTTCCTTTCCTGCAGGGAATCTGCAAAGGGAGAAAATCGAATATGATCCAGTTTTGACCTGAATGGTTCATTCTCAGAAAAAAGTCGGGCAAGACGGGAATAGAATTCCTCTTTATTAAGGTATTCCATATCCTCTTCCAGAAGGTTTATTTCCTTGACAGGATTTGGAGAGGATCCAAGCCTGGGCTTTAAAATTACTATAATGGAAACCACAAGTATTAGAACAAGAAAGAAAAACACACCCCAATAAAACCTGCTGGAAAAAAGAGGGGAAAATTCCCTGAATCCATTCCTGAACCCGAAAATATCATAGCTTTTCTGCGATTCCTGCCTGACAAGTTTAAAGGATGGAGTTTTAACCACCTTAATCTTTCGGGTCTCGGGATCAAATATTTTGTAGGAAAAACCCTCTCCTGAAACGGTTTTTCCCCTCGTCAGATATATAAAGGTCTTCTTTCCCGACAATCTTTTATTTTCAAACACCTTCTGAACTGACGCCCCCACAAAAACAAGATTGCCCTTCAACTTAAGCACCTCAGGAGGTGGCAAAAGATCCAGATTTCCATACCCTTCAGCTACAAGTTCCAGCTTCCCTTCCTCAGGAGTTATCCTGAGGGAAAGGTTTAATTTACCCACCCAGTCAACCTTTTCAGGAATGGGAAGAATTTTAATCTTGAGTCTATTTCCTGTGGAAACGTATTTTTTACCCTTTATATATATCCTGGCAACTCCATCTCCTATTTCGAGCACTCCCGAATGCTGAGGGAAAAGGGCAAAGGCTTTTACAGAATAGGCCCAGCAACCTTTTCTGACCGTATTAAGAAAGGCAACCCTGCGAAGAGGAGTAACTTCTTCCATCCAGAATCCATTGAAAGAGGGCAGTCTTTCCCAATCCACCCTTTCCGGTCTCTGGGAACACGCCACCCATGTTGTCAGGATAACCTGCTGGCCCTGATAAACAATTTTTTTATCGACAGTATTATAAAGAACAGGGAATGCAAAAAGGAGATAAAGAGGCAATAACAGAATTACCAATCCCTTTGCTGTGATTTTCCCTTTGGATTCCACCTTTTCTTGAAGACCTCCTTCTCCTTTTTCTTTAGAAATTCCATTATAACATCTGGAACAGGCTTTAGCGAAGGAGGTTCCTCCTTTTGAAGTTTTTGCAATGCAAGTTCCAGATTTATCTTGGCAGGAAGATAATATGGGTTATATTTCAGGGCTGCAATATACTGCTCTATTGCCTTTTTATATCTTCCCTGACGATAATAAACGTTTCCCAGATTGAATACCGCTCTGTAGTCCTCCTTCATTTTCAGATACTTCTGAAATTCCCTTTCTGCGCTCTCGTAATTTCCAAGCATATAGAATGCGCATCCAGCATTAAAGTGAAGTTCAGGTAGATCCCTTTTCTTCAGGGCCTTCAAATAATAATCCAGTGCCTTTCTATAATGACTGTCCCTGTAAGCCGCATTCCCCTTCTCCACCATTATAGCTACCGGCTCAAACCAGTGAAAAAATAGCAATAAGGGAATTACAAAGATCAGTTTTCTCATCTTCTCTCCCAGTAGAACATAAGCGATAGAAAGACAAAAAACAGAAATGTGAAAATATAGGCCCTTGGAACGGAATAGGTTATGTAATGGAATCTGGAAACTTCCTCTGCCCCCTCCTCGATTCTTTTTACCACCTCCATGGGAGAAATCTCCTCCACCAGAAGAAGTTCTGCCCTTAGCTCCGATGAAAGCCTTTCAAGCTCAGATTTTCTTAAATAGGTAATTACCTCCTTCCCGGAAGGGTCCTTTTTCACGCTGCCATCAGGCAAAATTATCCTCCCTCCCCGGGGTGTTCCGATTCCCACAACAAAGGTTCGCACACCCAGTTTTCCCAGGGTTACAGCACTTTCTTCCCAGCCCTTACCGAAAAATTCACCATCGGTGATAATAATAAGGGCCTTACCCCTTTTCGGAGCTCTCTCTATCATATCCACTGCCTTCTGTAGAGCTCTGTTCATATCAGTGCCCTGTTCCAGAACCTCTGGTTCAAGGAATTCCAGGATCTTTAAAAATCCCCCTGCTGAAGAGGTAAGAGGACTGAAAACCCTTGCTTCTCCAGCGAACCCTATCACAGCAAATCTATCCCCCTTTCCTCGACTGACCAGTTCCCTGATTATAAGCTTGGCTACTGCAAGCCTGCTGGGCACAACATCCCTGCATAGCATACTATTTGAAAGGTCCAGCAGAAAAATCAGATCCTTCCCGGAAACTTCCACCTTTTTTCTACCCTCACCCCACGTAGGAGAAATTATGGCTATACAGATAGAGACAATTGCAAGAAGCAGAAAAATCTGCCTCAATATTGGTGAACGGGGCCTTTCCAGCATATTTAGATTTCTGGCTCCGGAAATTTTCTTTCGCTTAACCCACCACCTCAGGAAGTACACAGAAAACAGCCCTAAAAGAATCGGGAAAACCCACCACATGCTCAACCTTTCAAAGCCCATTATGGAACCTCCGGAAATCCGGCCTTTATGGCAAGCCATACAAAAAGCACCAGAAGAATAAAGAAATTGAGCTGGTTGTATACCGGTCTATAAGTCGAACTTATTTTTATCCTCGCCTTCCTCTTTTCCATCTTATCTATTTCCCTGAAGATTTCCTTTAATCCTCGGGGATCTTCTGCACGAAAATATCTACCTCCGGTAAGCTCAGCTATCCGCGTTAGAACCTCCTCATCTATGCTCACCCTTTTTTCTATATATCTAACACCTATACCTACTTCTATAGGAATTTTTGCCACCCCGCGTCTTCCCACTCCTATAGCGTAGATCTTTACTCCGGCCTTTCGGGCAAAACTCGCTGCATCCAGTGGGGAAATCTCCCCTTTATTGTTCACTCCGTCGGTGAGAAGGATCATTACCCTGGCAGCTCTGCTCTCCTGGAGATCAGTAACTGCCTCGGCTATAGCAAGGCCCAGAGCTGTTCCATCCTCTATTTCGCCTATTTTTAATTCCCTTAATGACCCGAGAAGAAAATTCCTATCAAGGGTAAGGGGGCATATCAAAAGGGGAGCACCAGCAAAGGCCACCAGCCCTATTCTATCTGCTTCCCTTTTTGAGATAAACTCCTCTATAACCTTTCTTGCCACTTCAAATCTGTTTCTGGGAGCGAAATCCTCAGCTGCCATTGACCTCGAAATATCAAGGGCTATCATTATGTCTATTCCAGGAAGATATACTTCCCTGTATTTAGAGGAAAGGGAAAGTTCCGCACTGGAAAGAATTGATATAATGAGAACTGTATAAAGCAGGGCTTCAGGAACCTTTAACAGATATTTAAGATAAGCAGGTGTGGCCATTTCATAGAATCGTATATACCCCAGGCCCACGCTACTCCTTTTTCTTTTCGAGATGTATAAAACAACTGCTGCTATCAACACAGGAATAAGAAGCAAAAACTCAGGTCTCTGAAATTTCATTTTCCCTCTCCTTAAGGTACGTTCGGGCCAGGTTCAAATCCTTCTCTGCGGTTTTTAAATTTACTGGAACCCCACCGAACCTGACAAGTTCCGCTCTTTTAACTACGTCCCCTATCCACTCCTCAACTTTATCCCTCAATTCTCCTGATGTCATGGAAAGGGCTGGTAAATTGAATTTTCTCTGCAGGTATTTTCTGAGAGAAAAACTCAACGTAGTATAAAACCCATCCATATCCTTTGAAGATAGCTTTTCTTCTGCATTTACAAGGGAAACCCCCAGTTCCTCCTCCGGGGTCAACTCCCTAATTTCTCCTCTTCTCATCAAAAGATAGACCACCCCGATCATAAGAAAGAAGAACAGCACTATCCCAACCCGGATGAGAATCCAGCGCGGATTTCCTCTGATCGAAAGTGGTCCTATAATTTCCTGCAGTTCTTCTCCGCCCTTCAGAACCGATACAACTTCAATGTCGTAAAGCCTGTCTCCTATTTTGATGGTATAGTTCCCCGGCTCATAGATGGTTAAGGTATATCTGTAAACTTCCCCTCTTTTAACCTTGCTCAATAGATAAACAGGTTTATCAAACATAACATCCCTTTTACTCTCAATAATCACAGGCTCCCCCACGGTAATTCTCTCCACACCGGATGGGGAAGCAGCAAACAGTATGGTCAAAGGAAGAAGGAGTAAAAATCTCTTCATCTCCTTCTCCTGAAATATTCCTCTATGGGTATATAGGCAGGTTGATCTGTATAAACCTCTATTAATCCTGCACCTGCTCTTTTAAATATGTTCCTTATCCCTGCTTCGTATCGGGAGAAATATTCTTCCAGGAGAGCCGCTCCTGGCCAGAGATGGCTGGCTTTTCCCGATTCCAGATCCTCTCCAAAAAATGGAGATATCAAATGGAGCTTCCTTTCAGCTTTATCCCGGATCCACACCCCTATAAGGTCATGTTTTTTTGCCACCAGTTTAAGTTCGTTCAGAAAATTTCTGTCCGTGTAGAAATCGGATATGACCACAACTATTCCTCTCTTCTTTGCCACCCTGTAAACCCAGGTAAGGGCATTTGCTATATCTGTACTGGTTCCTTCATCCTTCTCCACCAGAACTTCCCTTATGATTCTTAAAAAGTGCCCGCGTCCCTTCCTGGGGGGAACAAACTTTCCCTCCTTCTCCCCAAAGGTTAGCAGTCCAACCTTATCATTATTAACCAGTGCTGCAAGGGAAAGCAGAGCTGCAGCTTCTGCTGCCTTTTCCCTCTTTCTCATGTATACTCCAAAGTCAAGTGAGGAAGAGGTATCCACAAGAAGGTACAGGGAAAGTTCCCTTTCCTCTCTGAACTTTTTCACATACAGGGTTCCCTTCCTTGCCGAAGTCTTCCAGTCTATGGCTCTGATGTCGTCCCCGGGTTCGTATTCCCTTACTTCTTCCACCTCTATTCCCTTCCCCTTAAATACGCTCCTGTACTCGCCACCAAAAATTTCGCTCACCTTTTTCCTTGAAATTATCTGGATCCTCTTTATGGCTTCCTGTATGTAATCTGGAAGCTTCATGGAATCTTAACGGTGGAAAGGATCGTGGCTATAAGCTGATCCTGGGTTACTTCTTCTGCTTCTGCCTCATAGGAAAGTATAATCCGATGACGCAAAACATCCCTTGCCATCCATTTTATATCATCGGGTACCACATATCCTCGCCCATCGAAAAAGGCTCTGGCCTTAGCGGCAAGCGTAAGGTAAAGGGAGCCTCTGGGAGAAGCTCCATACATTATGTACTCCTTGATCTTAACTCCGTACTTCTCGGGTCTTCTCGTGGCATCCACAATGTCAGTTATATACTTGAGCAGCCTATCGTCTATGTGAACCTCCCTCACCATTTTCTGGGTTAAAAGGATTTCCTCCTTTGATATTACAGGTCTGGCCTCCGGTTCACTTACACCCCCCATTCTTTTAAGAATTTCTATTTCTTCGTGTTTTTCAGGATAATCAACCAGTAGTTTGGCCATGAACCTATCTATCTGGGCTTCGGGAAGCGGGTACGTTCCCTCCTGCTCTATTGGATTCTGGGTAGCTACCACAAAGAAGGGTTTCTGTATTTTATAAGTTTTGTCTCCTATTGTTACCTGTAACTCCTGCATAGCTTCAAGGAGAGCACTCTGGACCTTTGCAGGTGCGCGGTTCACCTCGTCTGCCAGAACAAAATTTGCAAAGATGGGCCCCTTTTTCACAACGAAATTCATTCCCTTGGGGTCAAATATCAGGGTCCCTGTTATATCAGCGGGCAACAAATCAGGTGTAAACTGGATTCGGGAAAAGGAAAGCGACATTGAGGAAGCAAGGGTCTTTCCAAGAAGGGTCTTGGCGAGCCCGGGAACACCTTCAAGCAAAACATGTCCTCCTGAAAGTAGAACTGCAAGGAACTTATCTATAAGAACTTCATTCCCAACGATAACCTTTCCTACCTCCGTCTTTATCTCCAGAATCTTCTCCCTGTAAACTTCAATTTTTTCTTCAAGCCTTTTAATCTTCTCCTTCATCCTCTCCTCCTGTAACGGCTCTGAAGGAAGTTCTTCTCACCTCGGATCTGTAATCCACTGCCTCAATATTAATCTCCTTACACATCTCATAAAGCCTGGAACGCAGCCTTGTACCGATCTTCTCCTCCAGCTCTTTTCCTCTGAATACAGTGGTGAGTATAACAGGTAGTTCCTCCAGATACCTTCTATTTATTAGCCGAAAAATAAAGTCTTCCTCCCAATCACTTACGTCCCGGGAGGCAAAATCATCTATAACAAGTAATTCCACAGAAGAAAGATTATTAAGAAAATTCTCCCTCTTTTCCCCGGTTTGAAGAGCAGAGTATGTCCTCAAAGCTTCCCTGAAATCCACAAATAGACAATCAATACCCTTTTCACTGATCAGTTTTCTGCACAGGGCCACCACAAGATGGGTTTTTCCGGTTCCGCTGGGCCCCATTATTAAAAGTCCTCCATCAACCGCCGGATATTCCTCTGCATATTTAAGAATCGCCAGTTTTGCCTTTTGCAAAGAGGGATATCTCGAATCCACCATAAAATTATCGAAGTTTCTGTTTCTGAAGGCCCTTGGAATACCCGCATTTTCGAGAAAATAATCTTCAGCAGGATGCGATATCTTCCTTCTTATACCTATAATTTTTCCATTCCTCTCTTCTACTTCCCAGTCTCCCAGATCAAACTTTTCACTCAATTGAGACTCCCCTTTATGCTTTTGAGAGTTTCATTCCTTCTTAACTTCTTCAAAGCTCTTTTTTCTATCTGTCTTACCCTTTCCTTGGATAATCCCACTTCCTTCCCCACTTCTTCGAGGGTTCTGGGACGACCATCTTCAAGTCCATATCTGAGTTTAATGATCTTAGCTTCCCTTTCTCCCAGAGAATCTATGATCTCCTTTATTTTTTCCCTTAATCTCTTCCTGAAGATTTTCTCTACAACATCCTCTTCTTCATCGGGTATTATAGCCTCCATGGTGGTATCCTCTTCGTCCTCAAAGGAAGAAGAAAGGCTAATGTCACTTTTCTTTATCAACATCAGCCTGTCAAGACGATCCTCATCCATCCCCAGCTCCTCTGCAAGTTTCTTTTTGCTCGGCGGTTTACCTTCCCTCTGTTCCAGGGCCTTGGCCTTTTTCTGAACTTTAAAGTAGGCATCCACCATCCTTTTGGGAATATCCACCGCTCTGGATCCTCTATGGATGGCTTCTAAAATGGCTTCTCTGACCCACCAGCCAGCATAGGATAAAAATTTAACATTCTTATCCGGATCAAATCTTTTGGCAGCTTCTATCAGACCGAGAACACCTTCCTCCACCAGATCTTCAAATGGGACTCCATATCCTCTAAATTTGGAAGCATATTTAACCACAAATCTTAAATTGCCTTCTATCAACCTTTTTATAGCCTCCTTGTCTCCCCGCTTAAGCCTCTGATAAATTTCCTTCTCCTCTTCAGGACTAAGGGGTTCGTACTGGAGGAGTTTCTTTATAAAATTAGTCTCTTCTCCCTTCTTCATTCTATTTTTCTTCCTTTTTTACAATATCCAGTTGCGAAAGTTTTATAATTGCCCGCCTTCTCGACTCAAGCTCCTCCTCCCTTTCTGCAATAATTTCACCCAAAAAATCGATCAATTCATTAACCTGCCTTTGTATACGTTCCATCTTATCCCGCATATTCAAAATAATCTCAACTCCTGCCAGATTAACCCCCATCTCCCTGGTAAGCATAAGGATAAATTCCAGTCTCTTCAAATCCTCATCAGTGTATAAACGGGTATTCCCCTCTGAACGACTGGGCTTTAAAAGTCCCTCCTTTTCGTACAATCTCAGGGTCTGAGGATGAATATTATACATTTTTGCAACCGCTGATATCATATAATACCTTTTCCTTTCATCCCTCTGTTCCTTCATTTAAACAATCCCTCCCTGGGATTTTTACCCTCAAACCGGGAAAGTTCCTTTAAAAGCTCCCTTACCTTAACATCTGTAAGGTCCGGAGGAACTATTTTTATCTCCACATACATATCCCCCCTGGTGCCGTTGGGCCTCGGCACCCCTTTCCCCCTCAGTCTAAGTTTCTTTCCGCTGGGAGTACCGGGAGGAATTTTAACCCTGGCTTTTCCGTCTATTGTGGGTACCTCCACCGTTGCGCCGAGAGCTGCTTCGGTGTAAGTAACCGGAAGGGTAATGTAAATATCATCTCCCTCCCTTCTAAAGTATGGATGAGGAAGCACATTTACTATTATGTAAAGGTCTCCAGGTGGGCCTCCATGTCTTCCGGCATTACCCTTACCCGCAATCCTTAATCTCCCTCCATCCTTTACGCCCGGGGGAATTTTCACTTTTATAGTATCCTCCACCTTGACCCTGCCTTCCCCACCACACTTCTTACATCTATCCCCTGGCAGCTTGCCGGTACCGTTACACACAGGACATATGGATGAGAACTTAAGATATCCCCTCTGCATGTATATTCTCCCTGAACCTCCACAATTGGGACACACGGTTGGGCCGGTACCTGGTTCGTACCCTGTACCTCCACAGCGGGGACACTTATCAAGTCTGCTTATCTTGATGGTTATAACACTTCCCTTAACAGCTTCCTCAAAGGGTATGGTTATTGAATAGGTAAGGTCTTCTCCCCTTGTAGGTCTCTCAGCAGCAGTCCTGCGTCCTCCTCCAAAGATATCCGAAAAAATATCACTGAAGGAAAAATCTCCAAGGTCAGAGAAATCAAAGCCCTCAAAACCTGTGTTCCCTGCAGGCTCATGATGGGACGCAAAGTCCCCCACATGTCCAAATCTGTCATACTGAGCTCTTTTCTTGGGATCGGAAAGAACCTCGTAGGCTTCCTGGATTTCTTTAAACTTCTCCTCTGCCTGTTTATCCCCGGGGTTTAAATCCGGATGATATTTTCGGGCAAGCCTGCGATAGGCCTTTTTTATTTCTTCCTGGGTTGCATCCCTGCTTACTCCAAGAATTTCATAATAATCCTTCGCCATCTACTAAATTATAAATCAAAAGGTCTGTTCTACGGAAATATAAACTACCGGATTTAATTTAAAACCCGGACCTGAATCAATTATAAGGGAACTCCCTTCCACAGTTATGAAAATCCTTATCTTCCCATCCTTGGTTACCTCAAAATCCTTTTCTATCTCAACAGTCGAATTCTCCACCTGAATATCGTATTCCACATCATTATATAAAACGGTACCTCCAGAAAAGGTTAAAATAACCTTATTGTAAGAACCTGCATTCATTTGCGAAGTTCCTCCCGGTACCGCTCCCTGTGGGGCAGCAAGATTAATTTCTACAGGGTCCATTGTAATCTTCTCGGTACCATGTCCTACAAAGCCCAGCTCCACAGATTTCAGGTAAATAACAGCGGATTGAACTCCCAGTGTAGAAGGGGTATGATCAACCCATATCTCAACATCTCCATCGCCAAAATGTATATTACAGGACCCAAAAAACAGCAGAAGAATCCCCACAAAAAAAGCCAGAAAGATTTTTCTCATGGATTCATTATAACATTCTGAGCTTAAAAGGATAAAAGTACTCTGACGGACCCCATAAAGGGGCCCGTCAGAATTTATACTTATTCGGGCTTTATACCATTCATGTAAGTATAAACGATGGGGACTATAAACAGGGTAAGAAAGGTTGCAACTGTAAGACCTCCCACGATAGCTATCCCGAGGGGGCCACGGATTTCCGATCCAGTGCTGGATGAAATTGCCATAGGAAGGGTTCCCAGAATTGTGGTGAATGCTGTGATCAGAACAGGCCTCAACCTCGTTCCTGCTCCTTCAATTACAGCATCAAAGGGCATCTTCCCTTTACGTATGAGTTGATTAATATAATCAATCATAACTATTCCGTTATTCACCGCTATTCCTCCCAGCATAACACCTCCCATCATTGCAGGCAGAGAAAGGGGTTTCCTTGCTATAAGGAGACCAAGGAACACCCCTATAATTGCAAGGGGTATGGTAAACATTATTACAAAGGGATGGGTAAAGTGTTCGAACTCGGCAGCCATCACCATGTAAACGAGAAGTGCGGCAAGAAGAAATACCTGAATCATTGTCTTTATGGAATCAATCATATCCTTATACTGACCCCCTATTTCCATGGAATATCCAGCAGGAAGGCTTTTAATCAGAGGCTTAAGTTTGCGCTCAGCCTCAGCTACTGCCTGACCAAGGCTCCTGCCCACGATATTGGCTCGCACAGTAATAACCCTCTGTTTGGTATCCCTGTATATCCTGACCGGACCTGTCCCCTCTTCAAGCTCTACAAGATCCGAAATATAGACCCTGCTGCCCAGAGGAGTTATTATGGGAAACTTCAGCAATTTAGAAAGGTTTTCCCTCTCATTTTTCGGTAGCCTTACCCTTACATCGTAGTTATCGCCCTTATAGTTAACCCTGGTTGCAAGTTCGCCGGTTGTAGCGTAACTAACAAGGGAGCCTATATACCCACTGGAAAGTCCAAGCTTTGATATGACATCCCTCCTGGGGATCATCACTATCTCAGGTTTTCCTGCCTGATAGGTCATATTTATGTCCCTCATTCCCTTTACTGATCTAAGTGTCTCCTCCACTCTCTTTGCAAGGTTATAAATGGAATCAAGGTCTTTTCCATAAACTTCTATTTCCACAGGATATGCGCTCCCTCCTGACATCATTCTTCCCAGATCGATTATCTGATTTTCAACCCCTTTATACCTGGGGATCTGCCTTCTGAGCGCCTCCATTATCTCAGTGCTTGATCTTTTTCTGAACTCCTTGTGTTTTATCTTTGCCCATAATACTGCCTCATTGGGCCCTGCAGGGGAAAATTCAGAAGCTGCCATCCCGATGGACCCTTCACCTGTTGTTCCAACATTCGTAAGAACAGAAATCGTTTCCGGAAAAGAAGCAAGAATTCGAGCATCCTCACTGGCAATTCTTCTTGTAACCTCAAGAGGAGTACCAACAGGGGCTTTGATCTTCATCATAATGGCAGGTCTATCCACATTTGGCATGAACTCGGTACCAACGATCTTTACCACCCCGAAGGAAAGAACAAATAATATAAAAACCCCGGCAAGGATCAATCCTCTACGCCTCATGGCCTTCCTCAGC
>JAMOUL010000065.1 GCA_027062035.1 Candidatus Aminicenantota bacterium
AAAAATCGTTCAGGAGGAGCTGACCGGGCTTCTTGGAGGAGAGGCTGAGCCCATTAAAAAGAGTCCGGGAACTTCGGTTTACATGCTTGAAGGCCTTCAGGGAGCCGGAAAAACCACTACCGCTGGGAAACTGGCTGGACATTTTAAAAAAGAGGGAAAAGTTCTTCTCCTTTCCCTTGATCTAAAGAGGGCAGCAGCCCAGGAGCAACTTCAAACAATAGCAGAGTGGTCAGGTGTGGACTTCCTTCCCGTGTCTCCTCCCCTTGAGGAAGCGGTGAAAAAACTCAAGAAGGAAATGAATGGGTACAGATTTGTAATTGTGGATACTGCTGGAAGGCTTCATATAGATGATGAATTGATGGCGGAGCTGTCAAGGGTAAAAAGCATTTTAGAACCCACCGAGACATTCTTCGTTGCAGATGCCATGACCGGGCAGGATGCAGTGCGTTCTGCCACCCTGTTCCTGGAGAAGGTTGGATTTGATTCTGTTATTCTCACAAAACTGGATGGAGATGCAAGGGGCGGTGCAGCCCTTTCTATAAGATATGCCACCGGAAAACCCATTAAATTTATTGGAGTGGGCGAGAAACTGGAAGACCTTGAGGTCTTCATTCCGGAAAGGATTGCCTCCAGAATTCTCGGAATGGGGGACATTCTCACGCTCATTGAGAAAACCGAGGAGAAAATAAAGGAGGAAGAAGCCAGAAAGCTTGCTGAAAAGCTGAAAAAGCAGCAGTTTACTCTGGAGGACCTCAGGGAACAAATCCGACTGTTAAAGAAGATGGGAGGGCTGTCCAAACTGATATCATTTCTTCCCAATGTGGGCAAAATTGGTCAGGTAGATGACAGACAACTTGTTCACATGGAGGCCATCATAAATTCCATGACACCTGAGGAGAGAAGAAGACCGGAGATACTGAACGGGAGCAGGAAAAGGAGAATAGCCAGGGGAAGCGGAAGACCGGTCTCGGAGGTAAACCGTTTGCTGAAGGGATATTTTGAGATGAGAAGAATGATGAAAAGCAAACAGTTCAAGAAATTTGCTAAGGGGATTGACATAAATAAATTTATGAGTTAACCTATTTAGACAGACAGGAGGTTAGTATGCTCAGCATAAGGTTGATGAGAATGGGAAAGAGACACCAGCCCTTTTACAGAATTGTTGTAGTCGAAAGAAGGAGTCCGAGAAGGACTAAGACCGTTGACGAGATAGGTTACTATAACCCTCTTCCTGAGACTCCCCAGATAAAAATTAACCTTGAGAGATTGGAGTATTGGAAGAAAAATGGAGCCCAACCTACTGAGACGGTCAGGACATTGATAAAAAGGTTTAAAAAGGAAGCTCAAAATAACATTTAAAGGAGGTAGCCGTGAAAGAGTTAGTGGAAAGGATCGCAAAATCTTTGGTGGATCATCCTGATAGGGTTCAGGTACATCAGGTCGAGGGGGAACAGACAACCATACTTGAGCTTAAAGTTGACCCCGAGGACCTTGGTAAGGTAATCGGAAAACAGGGAAGAACAGCCAAGGCAATCAGAACCATTCTTTCAGCTGCAGGCATGAAGGATAAGAAGAGGTACGTTCTGGAAATCTTAGAAAGTTGAATTTAATAGGGAGGGTCCTCAGGCCACACGGTATTAAAGGGTATGTAAGGGCCCTCCCCATAAAGGCCTCCATTTTTGATTTACAGTCGGGGTCTGCAATAATTTGCAGACGGGGTTCTTCTGAGCTGAATTTGTTAATAGAGGAAATTAAACCCCACGGTAGATTTGTTTTAATTAAATTTAAAGGAATTGATGGAATAGATGGGGCTGAGGAGCTGAGGGGTTTTGAGCTCTTTATCGAAGGCGAAACCGAAGATACCCTGGTGGGCCTGGATGTCTGGCAGGGAGAAAGGAAGATTGGAAGGGTGAAAGAAGTCATGGAAATTCCAATGAACACAATACTTATAGTGGAAAAATCCGACGGTAGAGAAGTTCTGATTCCCTTTTCACTTTGTAAAATAGAGAAGGATAGAATAGAAGCTGATATACCTGAAGGTCTGGAGGAGCTGTGAACTTCAAGATAATTACCATTTTCCCAGATTTTTTTACAAGTCCCCTGCGATACGGTGTTCTGGCCAGAGCTATAAAAGAAGGAATTATAAAGGTGGAAATTTATAATTTGAGAGATTACACCAGAGACCTTCATCGTAGCGTTGATGATAAACCGTATGGTGGTGGTGCCGGTATGGTTATGATGGTGGAACCGATCTGGAAGGCAGTAAATAGTGTAAGAACCGAAAAGAGCAGGGTTATCTTGCTTTCTGCCTCAGGAAAGCTGTTTACCCAGGATGTGGCACGGGAACTTGCCAGGGAGGATGAATTAATTCTGATATGCGGAAGATATGAAGGAGTGGACGAAAGGGTGGCAGAATCAATAGCGGATATGGAACTTTCCATAGGAAATTTTGTGCTTTCCGGTGGGGAAACCGCTGCACTGGCGGTGATAGAAACTGTTTCCAGGTTAATTCCAGGGGTGGTGGGGAAGGAAGAATCGGTTGAAAATGAGAGTTTTTCCGATGGTCTTCTGGAACATCCTCAGTACACAAGACCCCGTGAGTTTATGGGAATGAAAGTTCCGGATGTTCTCTTTAGCGGGAATCATGGTAAAATAGAGGAATGGAAAAAAAGAGCGGCTCTGGAGAAAACAATGAAAAATAGACCAGATTTAATAAAAAAGGAGAGGAAAGATGGAAATCATCAGGGAGATTGAAAAGGAATACGTAAGAAATGACATTCCTGAATTTTCCCCGGGAGACACTATTAAAGTTTATTACAGAATAAAGGAAGGGGAAAAGGAAAGGATTCAGGTTTTTGAAGGGATAGTTATTGCAAAGAGAGGTGGAGGAGTAAGAGAGACCTTCACAGTCAGGAAGATATCCTTTGGCATAGGAATAGAAAGGATCTTCCCCCTCCATTCTCCAAGGATAGAGAAGATCGAGGTCGTAAAGAAGGGCAAGGTCAGGAGAGCGAAACTATACTTCCTCAGAAACCTTAGCTCCAAGAAGATGAAGAGAAAAGTAGCCGCCAAGCAGTGAAAAAATGGTGGGGACTGATAGCAGGGGTGGATGAAGCAGGTAGAGGTGCGCTCTTTGGCCCATTGGTTGCGGCAGCAGTTATCCTGGACCCGGAAAAACCTATTGAGGGATTAAAGGACTCCAAAAAACTTTCTCCCGGAAGAAGGGAAAAACTTTTTTATGAAATAGTCGAAAAGGCTATTTCGTGGAATTTTTCCCTTGGAACCCTGGAGGATATAGAGGAAAATAATGTGCTAAGGGCTACCCTCCACGCAATGAGCATGGCAGTAAGGGGGCTCTCTCCTTCCCCGGACCTTGTTTTGGTTGATGGGCCTTATCCTCCACCGGACCTGAATATGGAGGTAAGACCAATAATCGGAGGTGACAGAACAGAGCCTTCAATTTCAGCCGCCTCCATCGTTGCAAAGGTTATCAGGGATACCATTATTGTCAGGATGAGTGAAATGTTTTCAGGCTATAAACTGGGCCAGAATAAGGGGTATGGTACAGTTTATCACAGAAATTTTCTTGATAAATTTGGTCCCTCTCCTTTTCATAGAACAACTTTTGTTTTAAAATATCTTAGGGGAGCTAAATGAAAGATTCGACGCCCGAGAAACTTATACGTCAGGGCAAATGGGAAGAGGCAATAAAAGCCTATGAAAAAGCCCTGAGAAGAAAGCCCAGAGATGAGTACTTAATGCGAAAACTGGGTGACCTCTATGAAAGGGCCGGGAAAAGAGAAGATGCCATAAGGATATTTTCCAAGCTGGGGAATTATTATGTAAACAATCAATTTTACAAAAAGGCAATAGCTATTTATAAAAAAATATATCAACTTGATCCTGCAAATCCGAGCTACGGTATAAAGCTTGCCGACCTTTACGCCCAGATAGGTCTTACAGTAAATGCGAGAAATCTTTATATGCACCTTGCCGAGCTCCTTTCCAAACAGAAGAGGAACAAGGAGGCGATAGAAGTATATAAAAAGCTTTCCAGACTTTATCCTGAGGATGTGCGTTTAAAGGAAATGCTTGTGAATCTTTACCTGAACGAAGGACTGAAGCAGGAAGGGGTTTCCCTTCTCCTGGACATTGCGAAGCAATTTTACAATAAGGGCAATGTGGAGGAAGCCTTTGCTCGTGTCAAGCGCGCCATCACCCTTCAGGTGGATAGTGAAGAAGCACTGGAGTTTGCTAAGAAATTGAGCGAAATGTCCGGTTCGGATTTCTTTGAGAAATTCGCCACAGAGGCCCTGAAAAAGACCAATAACCCTAAAATAAAATACCTGCTTGCGGATTATTATCATTCCCTTCAGCAACTTGATAAGGCAAAGCAAATATTTGAGGAACTTCTGGAGGTTGAACCGGAAAACGAAAAGTTACAGCAGAAGCTTTCAGAGATATACCTTTTTACCGGAGAATATGATAAGGGCTTTACAATACTTTCCCACCTGGCTGAAAAATATCTGGAAGAGGGAGATGATGAGGCAGCTCTGGAACTCCTTAACTCTATCCTCAAGGTAACACCCACCCATGAAAAAACCCTGGAAAAGGTGGCGGAAATATACGAAAAAACAGGAAGAAAAAATAGCCTGATAGCGGTCCTTTCAACCCTGGCAGAGATCTATGAGCAAAACGGAGAAGAGGATAAGTTAAAGGGTGCATTGAAAAAATTGCTTACCCTTGATCCTGACAATGTAGCCTTTCAGGAATGGTTTGCCCGTGTTGTGGGGGGAGAGGAAGAAGAAAGTGTAGAAGAGTTCATAAAGACCCATATGGAAGAGGCGGAAAATTATATGAAGCTGGAACTGTGGGTAAAGGCTGAGGCCGAGCTGGAAGAAATCCTGGTCAGGTATCCTGACCAGTGGCCAGCCAAGCTAAAATTACTGGAAGTTTATCTAAGAAAAGGAGACAAGAAGGGAACCAAGCGCCTTGCCGATACATTGAGAATGGAGGTTCTTAACGATCCCGTTAAGTTAAATCAGCTGGAAAATCTCCTTTCCTCCTTTATGAAGCAGGAAGAAGTCCTTGAGACAGAAAAAAGCGAGGATTCCGATGAACTTGTAGAGCTTGAGGAAGAACTTCTGGAGGAAGAAGAGGAGATGCTCTCCAAAGAGGGAGGAGAGACCATGTTTGATTTGTCCCTTGCTGAGAAGGAAATTATTGAAGACATAGAGTCCAAAGGAATAGAGGTGGAACTTGAGGAAGAGGGATATTCTACCAGCGAACTGAATGAGGAGGAAATCCGCGCTGAAGGTCCTCAGGAGGAAGAGGAATTTCTGGAAATATCCCTTGAAGAGGAATCCCAGGAGTATGAACCTTCAACTGTGCCCACGAAGGAGGAATTTAGCATAGAAGAACTTCTGGAGGCTCCTGCAAAGGGAGAAGGAGCGATTTCAGGGGAGGAAGAGGAAATAGACCTGTCAAAGTTCGGGATGGAGCTTGAATCTATTTTTGAAGAGGAAGAAAAGAAGAAGGGAGAAGTTAAGGAAGAGGAGGGGGAAGTTTATGACCTCGCCAAGGTAATAAGCCAGGAACTCGAAGCCATGGAAGAAATAGAATCCGAAGAGGAAGAAAAGACCCATGAAGACCTGGAAAAGGAAATGATAAGGAAGTTCAGCACTTCAATGAGCGCAGCTGTGGAAGAGGATGATTACCAGACCCATTTTGATCTGGGTATCGCATATATGGAGATGGGAATGTACGACGATGCCATTGCAGAATTTCAGATTTCCTCCAAGGCCATGGAGAAAAGACTGGAGTCTCTGGAACTTATGGGTGTGTGTCTTTTCGAAAAGGGACTTTTCGAAGAGGCAATAGAAACCCTGGAGAGAGGCCTTAAGGAGGAGGGACATTCTCCTGAGGAATATCTCGGGTTAAAGTACAATCTGGCAAAGGTTTACACAGAGCTGGGTAACAGAGACAAGGCGAAGCAACTTATTGAAGAGATCAAGAAGGTGGACCCGGCATATCTTGAGAAGGTGAAGAAGGTAGCAGAAAGCTTCCGGTGATCCTTCCCCTTCCAACATCAAGAAGGCTTCTAAATTTACCCCCCTTTTTTCACCCCAATTTACTGGAAAAGATAAGGGTTGGCGCTAACGTCTATCTCATAGGTAGAGACTTCAGCGGCGCTGGAGATATAAACCTTCAGAGGAAAGCTCTGTCTGCCTGCATTTCAAAGGCCCTGGGAATCAGGGTGAAGAAGTTTTTCGAGCTTTCCAATAAAGGATTTTTTCTGGGCTATCCGTCCGCAGAGGCTAACTATAACATTGATGAACCCATCGGGGCCCCTGTTTTTTCAAGGGTAGGATGGTTCCCATTTCAGAGCAGGGAGCTGCTCTTTATCCTCAGGATGATGGAAGAGAGGGGAAGGAGAAAAATTTTTTCTATAGTTGGCCCGAAGGGTTCCGGAAAATCCTGGGTGATAAGAAGAGTCGTGGATTTTTCCCCGGAAGGGATTCTGCTTGATGGAAGGTGGAAAAACCTGGAGAAGCTGGCAGAGCGCATTCTCAGGGAAAGAAGGTGGAGGGTAATAGGGATGGAAAATTTCGGGGAAGGGACCAGTAAGGAAATATTCAGGGTTCTATCCCTTTCCCTGGAAGAAGCTGTTTTTCTCCTGGAAGGGGAATATGATGGAGGATATTCCGTTGAGGTCAGACCTCCTGAGTTTTCACAATGGAAGAAAAACCTTGTATTTCTTGATGAAGAAGCCAGGGAAATAGCTCTGTCTATTTTGAGAGAAAACCCCTGCCCCGGAGTTTTTATAAAAGCCCTGGTCCAGGGTAAACAGAATGATAGAAAGGAAGAGATAAAGAAGGCTTTTCCTGAGACCGGTTCACAGGTCGTGGATGGGGAAACTCTTCTGGATTTCGGAGAATATGAACGAGTTATAGAGGTCACAGCCGATTCGAACGATGGGAGAACAAGGGTTCTTAGAGCTCAGGCGTTTCTATCCATGGGAAGGCGCAAGCAGGCAGAAGCGGTATTAAAGAGATGCAGAACAAAACTATGCAGGGCACTGGCAGCTTATCTTCAGGGGAAGGAGTTCCTTCCGAAACCCGATGATCCTCCGGAGGTTTTTCTATGGGCAGGTAAGGGAGCAGAAAAAAGAAGAGATCTTCTTATGGCAGAAGCCCTTTACAGAAGAGGGTATACCCTGGCGCTTTCCAGATTTGATGCCCGCACAGCAGGGCTCATTGCCTCTGATCTCGGAGCATTATTCTTCAGGCAGGAAGATTTGGAGCAGGCTGAGAAGTTTTTCAGAAATTCCCTGTGGCTTCTATCTTCTTCAAGGAGCACAAAGGCCTATACGATTTCCTGCTATAACCTTGCAGAGGTCCTTTTCAGAAAAGGGGAATGGAACGAGGCAGAGCGCCTATACAGAATTAGTTACAGGGAGAGTCTGAAATCGCCATTTTCCCTTTCCCATGGGTATGACTGCTCTTCCCTTGGATATCTTCTTTTTTTAAAGGGGAATCCGGAGGAGGGTAAGAAACTGCTTTACACTGCACTTAAGATTTTCCTGGAAAAGGGGAGCCCTGAGGAACTTTCCGATATTGCCATGAAGATTTTTGAGTATTCCATCGATAGGGGAGAAGAACCGGAAGGGCTTCTTAACCTCAAACTTCTTCACCCTGCTGAGGTTTTCAGGAGGTTTTTTGCAGGGGAGAAAATGGAGGGAGAAGATCCCTGGACAGTATTTCTTAAGGGGTTAAAAAGCAGAAACAGAAAAATGATCCTGAAGGCAGCTACAGGGTTTTCCAGTAAGGGAAAGGAGGGGGAGGAGTTTTTTTGCTACTATATGCTCGGGAAGTTCAATCTGTGGAATAGAAGGGACGCAGGGAAGCTTAGAAGGGCGTTAAAATGGTATAGAAGGAGAGGTTGCTTCAGGGAGCGAGCTTTAGAGAACATCCTTAGTATCCGGAATTCAAAGTCAGAGACTGAAATTAGAAGCATCGGAGAGGATGATGTATTTGAAGAACTTTTTGCCCTTTCAGTGGACAAGTTCGAAGGAAGGTTCAGGGGATTCTTCCTTCTGGATGATGAGGGAAACATCCTTCTGAGAAAAGCCACTCCTTCCATACCCTGGTTTCTTGTTCGAAATTATCGCGAGCCTCACATATGCGATGATTCTTCCAGATGCCATATCCAGGAACTGAAGGAAGAACTTTTTCTGAAGGGGATAAGATCCTATATGGTAGCCGGGAAAGAGATCGGCAGGGGAATACTGATAGGATTTGTAGGGGATCTTGTGGAAAACAGCTATTCCCATGTGGAACTTGAGGAAATGCAAAGGCTTTTAAGTCTTGCTACAGATAAGATAGAACTGAGGAGCAGATTTCATCTCTTTGTAGGTGGTTCGTGGGCCATGCGGAAAGTTTATTTTAAACTCAGAAAGGCTTCCTCTCACGGATATCCTGTGTTGATCGTGGGAGAGACTGGGACAGGAAAGGAGCTTGCAGCCAGATCCATCCATGAGCTGTGGGGGAGGGGAAATTTCGTTCCTGTTAATTGTGCAGCAATCCCTGAATCTTTGCTTGAGAGTGAACTTTTCGGTTATAAAGCCGGAGCGTTTACCGGCGCTTCAAGGGATAAAAGGGGGTTACTGGAGGAGGCAGATGGAGGTGTGCTTTTTCTGGACGAGATAGGGGAGATTCCGCCTTCTCTTCAGGCAAAACTTCTCAGGGTTCTCCAGGAAAAGAAGATCAGGCGCCTCGGTGACACAGTTGAGAGACCGGTGGACTTCAAGCTCGTTTCAGCTTCCAACCGGGATCTCCCTGAAATGGTGGAGGAGGGCAAATTTCGTCGCGACCTTTATTACAGAATTTCCACATTCGTTGTGGAGATGCCACCTTTAAGGGAAAGGAAGGAGGATATTCTGCCTCTGGCAGAGTATTTTGCGGAGAGAATTTCTGGCACAAAGATTGAGATCTCCAGAGCGGCAAAGGATATATTGCTTAACCATTCCTGGCCCGGGAATGTGCGGGAGCTTGAGGGCGTAATAAGGGCAGCCCTTGCCATGATGGAAGAGGGAGAAACGCTTCTTCTCCCCCAGCATCTTCCTTCCTTTCTCAAGCCTGACATCAAAAGGTCATCACTGGAGGATGCCAGAAACCAGTGGGAGAGGGGTTATATACTGGCAGCCCTGGAGGCAAACTCATGGGAGATTTCGAAAACCGCCTCAGAACTTGGAATTTCAAGACAACATTTATACAATCTCATTAGAAAACACCGAATAAAATGAAATATATAATAAAAAGGTTATTTTACGGAGTTATAACCCTGTGGGGCGCTGCTACACTGGTTTTTCTCCTGCTGAGGGTGGTTCCATCCGATCCTGTTGAATTGATTCTCGGGGAATCTGCAAGGCCTGCTCAAATAGAGGAATTGCGGAGGGATCTCGGGCTTGATAAACCCCTTCATGTACAATACATGGAGTTTTTAAAGGGAATTTCAAGGGGAGATCTCGGGAGGTCTTTGATTAGCGGAAGAAGGGTAAGTTCTATAATAATTGCCCATCTGACACCCACTGTTAACCTTGCTATCATTTCAATTCTTATGACCATTATTATTTCCTTTCCACTGGGAATTGGGGCATCGCTTAATAGAAAATTTGAACTTCCCGCTTCCTTCTTTTCCACTGCGGGTCTGGCAATACCCAATTTCTGGCTGGGTCCTTTGCTGATCCTTCTTTTTTCCATTAAAATGAAGCTTTTGCCCGTCTCTGGCACGGGTTCAATATACCATTACATCCTTCCGGGAATAACCTTATCCACTGCTCTTTCCGCCTATCTTACAAGAATAGTAAAAAAGTCAGTTGAGGAGGAGAGACTCAAGGGTTATTATCTCGCCCTTGTTTCGCGGGGTTTTTCCGTAGGCTATATTTACAGGAAACATCTTCTTCCAAATGCCATGATTCCCATAATAACCATTCTGGGACTTGAGAGTGGAGCCCTTCTTACAGGTGCTATAGTTACTGAGAAAGTTTTTTCCATTCCGGGAATAGGGAGTCTGCTTATAAAATCTGTGAGTCAGAGGGATTATCCGGTAATTCAGGGAGTAGTTCTTTTTATCGCTGGGGTATATGTGCTGAGTAATCTTATGGTGGATCTTTCTTATCCCCTGATAGATCCAAGGGTAAGGGTGGGAGGTAAAGTTGGAGATTAGGAAAACAGGTCTGATCCTTTTGCTTTTGCCCGTGATGCTTTCACTGCTATTTTTGTTTTTACCTTATAAATATAGTTCAATAAATCTTGAAGAAAGATTACTTCCTCCTTCAATATCCCATCCCTTTGGCACTGATTCCCTGGGCAGGGACCTTGCCAAAAGAACTGCTATTGCCACATTTATTTCTGTATCCATAGCGATTATCGTGGTTCTGATTACCTCAAGCATGGGGACCCTCCTCGGGATGTTTTCGGGCTACACAGGTGGGTTTGTTGATGAGCTTGTTATGAGAACAGTGGACCTGCTCCTTGCTTTTCCAGGGTTTCTCCTTGCCCTTGCCATCGTTGCCCTGATGGGTGGCGGTTACTGGAACCTTGTGTTTGCCCTATCTTTTACCGGCTGGACCTCCTATGCAAGGCTTGCAAGGGGAGAAGCCATAAAATTGAGGGAAGAGGATTTTGTTAAATCCACCAGGGTGCTTGGAGGCTCCCATTTATGGATCCTGAGACACCATCTGTTCCCCCATATCCTGCCACTAATAAGGATACAGGCTGTTCTTTCTGTGGCTGGCGTTATTCTGGCAGAGTCATCCCTGAGTTTTCTCGGATTGGGATTACAACCCCCAACCCCTTCTCTGGGTGGAATGATTGATGAAGGGAGGGCCTTCCTTTTTGAAGCACCATGGATAAGCGTTTTTCCGGGCTTATTTCTATTTTGCCTGATAATGGGTCTTCTGCTGACGGTGGAGAAAAAGAACTCTCAGTCTTTAATTTCGTAAAAGAGTATTAGGAGGAAAAAATGAAGAAGAAGCTGGTTATTGTAATAGGAATAATCATTGTATTGCTCGTAATTATTTTGAATGTAAAAAAGAGCGACCAGGGAGTTGAGGTTAGAACTCAGATAATAAAGAAGAAGGAACTTGTGGCAAAGGTCGAGGGAACAGGTGAGATTAAACCCAGAAAGAACGTGGAAATTTCAGCAGATATATCCGGAAAAATAGTTAAAATAGCCATCAAGGAAGGTGACAGGGTAAGAAAAGGACAATTCCTTCTTCAGATAGACCCTGAGGGGTATAAGGCTGACCTTGAGTCTGCCAGGGCTTCTCTGGAGGCAACCAGGGCTGAACTTATACAGGCAGAAGCAAATTATAAAATGAAGAAGGAAGCCTTTGAAAGGGCCAAGGAACTCTTTGCCAAGGGTGTAATCTCAAAGGAGGAATATTCCCAGGCAGAAGCAAATTTTAAAAGCGCCCTTTCAGCCCTTAAGGCTTTAAAATACAGAATAAAGCAGAATCAGGCAGCTGTAAGAAGCGCGGAGGAGAGGCTGAAGAAAACGATGATCACCGCCCCGGTAGATGGGGTTGTAACCAGCCTCAATGTGGAAGAGGGCGAGGTTGCCATTATCGGTACAATGAATAACCCGGGTACAGTACTTCTTACAGTTGCGGACCTTTCGGTTATGGAGGCAGAAGTATGGGTTGACGAAACGGACATTGTCAGGGTTAAACCCGGAGAGAAGGCGGTTGTTACAGTGGATGCCCTGCCCGATGAAGAGTTTAAAGGAGTGGTTACGGAGGTGGGAAATTCCGCCCAATCCAGTTCCGGAATTGGCTCTTCCGAGCAGGCCAAGGAATACAAGGTGGTGGTTCTTATTGAGGGTGATGTAAGTCAGCTAAAGCCAGGACTTACTGCCACAGCCGAAATAGAAGTTGCAAGAAAGAAGGGAGTTCTTACAGTTCCCATTTCTTCAATTGTTGTGAGAAAGAGGGAGGGTAAGGAGAAGGAAGGAGTTTTTATAGTTAAAAACGGAACGGCCCATTTTGTCCCCATAAAGAAGGGTATAATGGGGGAGATGGAGATAGAAGTTAAGGAAGGTCTTAAGGAAGGGGATGAGGTGATAGTTGGCCCATTTAAGACTTTGAGGGTGCTTAAAGAAGGGCAGAGGATAAAGGTGAAGAGATCCCGAAAAGAGGGCGCCGGAGGGAAATAGTGCTCATAAAAACGGATAATATCTGGAAAATATACAAAATGGGGAAGGTGGATGTTGAGGCTTTGAGAGGGGTCTCCATTGAGGTGGAAAGGGGTGAATATCTGGCAATCATGGGTCCCTCAGGTTCAGGGAAAAGCACCCTTATGAACATTCTCGGATGCCTGGATACCCCTACTTCAGGGAAATATTTTCTTGAAGGGAAAGATGTGTCGTCCCTCTCAGATGATGAACTGGCGCTTATAAGGAACCAGAAAATTGGATTTGTTTTCCAGAGTTTCCACCTTCTTCCCAGAACTCCTGCCATTCATAATGTGGAATTGCCCCTTATTTATGCGGGAATAGGCAGGAGGGAAAGAAGAAAGCTTGCCGAAAGAGCCCTGGAAGTTGTTGGATTGAAGGACCGGATGCATCACAGGCCCAACGAACTTTCGGGTGGAGAACGTCAGAGGGTTGCCATTGCCAGGGCGATTGTAACGGACCCATCTATTCTTTTAGCCGACGAGCCCACAGGAAATCTTGATTCAAAGTCCGGAGAAGAGATAATGAAAATTTTTGAAGAGCTTCATTCCCATGGAAATACAATAATAGTGGTTACACATGATCCGAACATTGCAGGAAGAACCGAAAGAATTATAAAATTAAAGGACGGGCAGGTGGTAAATGATTAAAAGAATTTATCTTACAATATTTGATCCCTACAGGCTGGGAGAACAGTTAAGGGAAACAAAAAAGTGGGCGGATGTTGCACTGGTCGTTTTGTTGCTTACCATAGTTTTTTCTCTTCCCTATTCCCCCAGAGCATACCATGAGGCCATGGCACAGCTGGAGATACAGAAACCAGAGGTTGTGAAGCAACTTAAGGACAGTGGAAAGTGGGATAAAATAGCCAATCTGCCCGATCAGACTGTTATGATAAGGGCCTCCATAGGAATAATAATCCCCTTCGTATTTTCCATCTTCTTTACTGCCCTTCTTCTCCTTGTGGGAATAAGGATTTTTACCCCTGAGGGCGATTATGCTTTAATGCTTGCCAGCTGGTCGCACGTTACCCTTATCAATTATTCCCTTGCTGCCCTTGTAAAGGGGATAATTATATGGGCCAAGGGAACAACCGTTGGAGTGACCACCTCCCTTCTTCTGCTTACGAACCTTTCTCCTTTCTCGAAAATGGGAAAATTCCTCTCCGCCTTTGACCTGTTCGATCTGTGGGCAGCAATTGCATGCGGGCTTATCATTTCCGGGGCTCTCTCCATCGAGAGAAAAAAGGCCCTTTACGTTTCCCTGGGAGTCTGGCTTATTAAAGCCCTGATTCTTGGTGGCCTGGGGCTTCTTTTCTAAGTTCTTCAGGCAACAAATTGGTGGGCTATCAGGGGATATTCGTATTGCTCCACACCTGGAGGTAAGGAGCACCCGGCCTGAATATCTTTTTAAATTTTCCATGACCACCTCTGCCGGAACATTGTAGGGGTTAAAAATCCCGCAGGAAACGACGGAAATTTCGGGAGAAGTCCTTTTTAAAAATTCTTCTGAAGAGCTGGTCTTGCTTCCGTGATGGGCCACCTTTAGAAGATTTACACTGCTGAGCTTCTGCAGCAATTCGTTTTCCACCATTTTGCTTATATCGCCTGTAAGAAGCACTTTATAATCTTCATACTCAACAAGAAGAACCAGGGAATCATCGTTTCTCGTTTCCGGAGCGGTTAATGGGGGAGGATGTAGAACCCTTATTTTACAGCTTCCAAAGGTGAATTCGTCTCCTTTCTTTAACCTCATCCTTTTCTCCTCCGGAACCTTCATCATGAGTTCCTTGAAGATAGGATCTTCTTCTGCTACTTCGCTGTA
>JAMOUL010000066.1 GCA_027062035.1 Candidatus Aminicenantota bacterium
CATCTCCCTGTTCTCATTGAAAGCTTCGTACATTGCGGATATTATAGCCTGCTCTATCTCAGAACCTGACCATCCCTTGGTTATCTGAGCAAGCTGAGGAAGATTAAATTTATCCGGACTAATTCCCCTCCTTTTAAAATGCACCCTGAATATTTCTTCCCTCTCCCTTCTGCCGGGCAAATCTACAAAGAATATCTGATCAAATCTTCCCCTTCTCAGCAACTCTGCAGGAAGCATGTCTATTCGATTGGCAGTGGCACCGACAAAGACACCTTCTTTGTGTTCCTGCATCCAGGTTAGAAAGTATCCAAGAATCCTTGCAGTAGAATCCGCGGTATATTTATCAGTAATTCCACTTTCTATTTCATCAAGCCACAATACCGCAGGAGCTGCTGACTCTACCACCTTCAACGCCCTCACAAAAGCTTCCTCCGGCTGGCCTGCAATCCCTGAATACACCAGGTTCATATCCAGCCTGAAGAGGGGTAGTTCCCACAATGTGGCAATGGATTTTATGGAGATACTCTTACCGCATCCTGTAATCCCCATAACGAGAAGCCCCCTTGGAGGATCAAGGCCATATTTTCTGGCCTCCGGAGAAAAGGCTCTTTTTCTCTTTCTCAACCAATCCTTAAGGTTATCAAGACCTCCTATATCATCAATACTGAGTTTGTCGGTAACGTACTCGAGCACCCCCTCTTTTCTCATTATTTGTTTTTTCTCTTCTTTAAGCAGGTCTATAATAGATGGCTCCACAACCTGTTTTTTATGTAAAACCTTGCTGAGGGCAAAGGTTGCCTCATCCATGGTAAAACCCTGAAGAGCTATAGCCATCTGGGAAAGGTCTTCATTCTTTACCTGAATGGTAACTCCCCTCTTCTGTGCTTCCTTAATAAAGGAATTCACCAGGGTCAAAAGTTCATCAAAGGTGGGAAGTTCATAATCTATAATGGTAAAATGCCTTTTCAGTTCCTCAGGGATTTTCATGACCGAGGAAACCACAAATATCCTTACAGGCCTGTTTTTTATGTAAAAATAAGCGTCCCTGAATTTTCTCGCTACCCTGGCATCATCCATAAAACTATGTACATCTTTAAAAAGGAAAAAACCCTTCTCAGTTTTCGATGCAAAGGAAAGAGCGTTCAGTATATCCTCTGTATCAGGAATTCTCTCAGAACCTTTCCACATTCCCTCTGTGGAACTCCATACGTACAACTCATCCTGAAAGGCTGACCTTGAAAAGGAATTCAATAATTCTTCCACCCTTTTTTCCTCCCATGAAACAACATAAACCATAGGATACTTTGCATAAAGGGCCTTTTTTATTTCTTCAACTGCGCTCATCTTCCCTCCTTTCACTGGTAATTTTAGCACAGTTGAAGTAGTATTCCCTATATTCAATTATTATTCTTCTTCACCGAGAAACCCGTGTATTTTTTACCCATTAAATTTTAACTACCCAAGGTTTTTTTCGTTAAAGCAACGACACTTATCGAATGGTATGTTTTTTGCTATTTTAAGAGTAGAATTTTTTGATGTAAGGAGGGCAAATGAGAAAGTATTTAATTTTAATACTTTTGCTTATTTTAGCTTTAGTTCTCCTGGTAATGGGTTGCAAAGCTCTGCAGAATAATAATTCAGGTAAAGTAAATTTATACATCAAGGATACCCCCATTGATCTCTCAAAGGTAGAACATATTTACATAACTATTTCTGAGGTTTCAGCTCATAAAGTTGGAAATGGTTTTATTCCCATACTTCAGGAAGAAACCACGATAGATCTCAAGGAAGTTATTGACACAAAAAAACTCCTTGCCAGCGTGGATCTGGAAGCCGGTAAATACACAGAACTCAGACTCGTTGTAGTAAAGGCAGAAATCGTTATTGAAGGTACCACTTATACGCTGGATATACCCAGCATGGAGATTAAGATTCCATGTGTTTTTGAGGTAGAGAAAGATGGTACAGTAAACATAACCCTGGACTTCGATGCTAAAAACTCCATAGTTGTTATCGGTGCAGGCAATAGTGGAAAGTACATACTTCGTCCTGTCATTATTGTAGAATCCATCAGTTATGAATAAATCGAAAAAACAGGTAAAGAATTTTTATAGAAAATAAAACTAAAAAGATAATATCGTGTAAAATTTGCTTTTCCCTGTTCTCCATCTTTTATCAAAAGACTATCAAAAAGTTTTCTGTTAAAATATAAAAGGGGAAAAATGAGAAAAGAATATATAATTTCTATTTTAATCCTATTGCTGGTCTTTCTTATGACAGGTTGTTTCAGATTGAAAGGTGATTTTGGTATAGTGAGAGTCTACGTAGAATCCACTCCCATCCCCATAGAAGGCGTGGAACATTTCAAAATAACAATATCCAAGGCATATGCTCACCAGTTAATGAGAGGATACCAATCCCTCCTGTTACCCGAAACATCAACAAATTTCTCGGTGATAAATCTTGATCTCGTTAATACGATACAGAATCCCACTCAGATCATATTCAAACACATAGAAGAGGCCAAATATACTGAGATAAAATTCATAATTTCAAAGGCGGAAATAACTATTAATGGAAAAACTTATAATATGGAAATTTCAAAGGAAAATATAACCATTCCCTGTATTTTTACAATAGATAGGAATTACATATTGAATATATACCTCGCATTCTTTGCCGAAAATTCCATACAGATATTGAGGAAGGACAATACTTACAGATTTATTCTTAATCCCGTTTTTAAGGTATATTCAATTACCAGGGAACATCAGTGAACGTTATTGAATTTCCTTGACATTTTAATCCATAAAGAACTAAAATGTTCAGGGATATGTTATGGCCGTTTTTATTTTATGGCTTATTTTGCTTGTGCTATGCTGGCCCCTCGCATTGCTGGCTTTAATCCTTTACCCTGTAGTATGGCTTATTCTCCTTCCTTTTAAGCTGCTCGGGATAGCTGTGGATGCTGTGTTCGAACTATTAAGAACCATAATCACTTTACCTGCAAGGATTTTAAGGGGACCAGGAAAATAGAACCCGGGAGGAAAGATGGATAAAAGATTAATGTTCATCTTCAAAAGAAGAAGTATCAGGGAATTTAAACCCCTTCCTGTATCAGAAGAAGACATAAAAGCTTTACTTGAAGCAGGCATGGCTGCTCCATCTGCAAGGAATCTACAACCATGGCATTTCGTGGTTATAAGAAAGAGGGAAAAACTAAATAAACTGGCAGAAATTCACCCGTATGCCGATATGCTCAAACAGGCCACCCTGTGTATTGCTGTTTGCGCTGACCCGGACATTTCTCCCCGTTACTGGGTTCAGGATTGTTCCGCTGCTACGGAAAACATTTTAATAGCCGCCGCAAATCTTGGGCTCGGCGCCGTATGGCTGGGATGTCACCCCAGAGAGGAAAGGAAAAATCCCATAAAGAAATTTCTGGGAATACCAAAGAATATAGAACTTCTTTCATT
>JAMOUL010000067.1 GCA_027062035.1 Candidatus Aminicenantota bacterium
ATCTTCATTTTTCCAGTATTGTCGGCATGCCGATCAGGTGGCTCAAACAAAAGATTTTCCCGTCCCTGTGGAAAAATTATTAAGTTCGTATAAGGTATATTATGTAAAATAAGGGGTATTTTTACCGATCATTCTAAACCTGGCAAAAGAAGTCTGGAGTATGATAAAACCTTATAAGACGGACTTCTTTTCTCGATTTTTCATATTTTAATAACTTTCAATACCATCTTCCACGACAATAAACTGCGGATAAAGAGCCAATAAAGTCAACTTCCATTATCAGGTACAAGGAAGAAATGGTTCAGACCTCATCTGTTTGCCTATCAAAATTTCACGTTTATTCTGTCCTTATAAGGCCAGCATGCTTTATATAAATCGGGTCCCGCAAGCACCCGGAGATATCAGAAACTGTAATATAGTATCTGAAAAGGCTTGACCATTTAACTGTCTCCTTAATATTGAATTTTTTCTAATTTACTGATATAAAAAGAATTAAGAGAAACTAAAAAGAGGTCTAAATGAATTCGTCTGTATTTAAGGAAAAAGTTGTGGTAATCACGGGGGCCTCGTCAGGCCTGGGTCGGGAAATGGCAATTAAACTGGCTGAACAAGGAGCCAGATTGGTGCTTGCGTCGAGAAATGAAGAAAAACTCAAGGAAGTTACACAAATCTGCCTCGAAAAGGGAAGTGAGGCAATTTATGTTGTGACCGATGTATCCAGAGAAACAGATTGCAAGAACCTGATAGAACGTGCTGTAGAAAAATTTTCAGGCATTGACATTCTCATCAACAATGCAGGAATTACAATGTACAGCCTTTTTGAAAATGTTGAGGATCTATCTATTTTCGAAAGGATAATTAAGGTTAACTACCTGGGAAGCGTGTATTGTACTTACTATGCTCTACCCTACCTTAAAAAGGCCCGGGGAAGGATTGTTGCCATTTCAAGTCTTACCGGAAAAGCTGGAGTACCAACAAGAACAGGCTACGCGGCAAGTAAACACGCCATGGTGGGTTTCTTCGATTCGTTGAGAATAGAAGTTTCTGATTATGGAATCAGTGTAACCATAATCTATCCTGGCTTTGTGGCAACAAATATACGAGAAAATGCTCTTGGTAAGAATGGGAAACCCCTCGGAAAAAGTCACATCCAGGAAGAAAAAGCGATGAAGGTAGAAAAAGCTGTTGAACAAATTCTCAGAGCTATAGCCAGAAGAAAGAGAGAACTTGCGATGACTTTTAAAGGGAAAGCCGGACCCTGGCTCAAATTAATAGCCCCATCTGTTGTTGATAGGATTGCGAAAAAAGCAATCGAAAAAGGTAAAACTTAAAGTTACAATTTTATAAAACCCTATTGTCGGCACGCCGACAAACAGCCTTCACCCTTTAATAACCCTGTTCCTGTAATTGCTCAAGTCTTTTCATAACCCTATCATGCTTATCTTTCTTTAATGCATTTATTGGAGTATCTTTTAGTGAAGACTCCATAGAATAAAGATATTTTCTTCGAGCTCCTGAGTCCGGAAACAATAACATTAAGGTTTTAGAAATGTCGTAAAGGGCTTCTATTCTGTAATAATACCTTTCCCTGGGCACAATTTCACCCTTTTTCCACTTCATCAGTGTTCTCTCCTTGACACCAATAATCAGGGCAAGCTCTGCCCATGTAACGAACAGGGTTCGTTTGATATACTGTAGCTTGGAAGCAATTTTTATGGAATCAAGAATGCCTATGATCTCATTATCATCTTTCGAATCCATGGCCTCCCTTTTCATTATTATTACCAGAGGAGATTCTTTGAGACTCCACCTTATTTCCGAAAGAAGTCTCCTCTCCTCCATCTCATCCGAATAATAAATAACGGGAACATTTTTAAATTCATCATTCTCCTTTTTCATGTCTTCCTCCATCAATATCTAACTAAAAATTCACGAAAAAGTCAAGAAAATTATTCGGAAAATCCCTCTATTAATCAGCAACTTTCAAGAAAGAATTTTTTCCTTACTTAATAAGAGCAAATGTCAGAAAAATTGCAAAAATGAAGTTTATCAATGTAAAATTTCTTATGCGAAAATTCACCCATAAAATAATTATTCTTCTCCTTTCAGGGCTTTTTCTTTTCTCCGGGGTTCGGATACACATCTACCACATCAACGATTTCCATGACAATTTATTCGCACCGGTTGGAGCTGCTAAAATAGCACATTTCCTGAGGAACTCCGGGGAAAATCACCTTTTTCTGGTTGCCGGAGATTTTATTTCGGGAACCGCTTACGGTAGAGCCACCAATGGAGAAGCTTCTATGGAGGTTTTCTATAGGTATCTAAATCCAGATGCGATTGTAATAGGAAACCATGAATTTGACTTTGGATGGCAGAGGCTTCTTGAGCTTGAAAGGAAATTTCCTCTACCCCTAATCTCTGCAAACGTCTTAAAGGATGGAAAAAGACTGTTTCCTGAGTCCATTTCATTTACAATTGCAGGCAGGGTCATAACTGTGGTTGGTCTTACCACAACTGAAACCACTATTTCCACCTTCAAAAAATACATAAGAGGACTGGAGTTCAGGGATGAAGTGACTGTGGCAGGGGAACTCGTTAAGAAATACAGGAACAAAACCGACCTTTTAATACTTCTTTCCCATTGTGGCATTGAAAAGGACAGGGAAATAGCCCGTAAGATTTCGGGTTTCGATCTGATAATAGGAGGACATGATCACATAAAGGTCAATGAGAAGATAAATTCCACACAAATCGTACAGGCTGCTTCATACGGGCGGTATATGGGAGAAGTAATTGTGGAATTTAACGGAAATACCAAAAACATTTCAGCAAGGTTAATCCCCATGAAATACTATATATCAAAGGATGTGGAGACTGAGGCATATCTCAAAAAACTCTCCTCCAGACTATCTTCTTTCTTAAACCGTTTCTGCTGCACCAATCCACGGGCATTTGAGTACAACGAAGAAAGGATCCGATCCATGCAGGACCCATGGGCTCATTTCCTTGCCAGAGCATTAAAGAAATCTCTCTCTGTTGATGCCGTGATAATAAACGCTGGCGCAATAAGAGGAGGTCTACCATCCGGAAAGATTTATTATAAGCACTGGTTAAAGGTTTACCCATTTCAGGGACAGATAATGGTACTCAAAATAAAGGGAAAATACCTTAAAAAGGCGCTGCTCAAACACTCCTCCCTTAAGGTTCCAACAACTGCATATCTTCAGATGGAAGGAATTACGATATCAGCCGGAAAGGAGATTTTTGTGAACGGAAAACCTTTAAAAGAAGAAAGGCTCTACAGAGTGCTTATACCCGAGTTTCTATATATGGGAGGCGATGGATACACCATGTTCAAAAATGCAAATTCCTTTCATTATGTAAATATGACTTTCCCGGAATTTTTCTTCGCATACTTCAGCAGAAAGGGCAGAATCACAAATTAGAAATGCTCAATTAGAAATTGCCTCAC
>JAMOUL010000068.1 GCA_027062035.1 Candidatus Aminicenantota bacterium
AAAAATGACTTTTAGAGAGCCTTCTCAACAGGAAGTATAAATGGGTAAAAGAAATTATTTCCTTCTACCCTTGCCCTATCACCCAAAGGTCCTTCTGCGGGTGGGAGAGGAATTCGGCGCCATCCCTTCCTATGATGACCATTTCCTCAAGGCTCATTACTCCGTACTCAGGAAGATTTACCCTGGGCTCAAGGGTAAAGACCATCCCCTCCTCCACCGGGATGTAGGGAAGGCTTCCATAACGCTCCCATGTTGGGGCAAGAAGCGCAGCGCCATCATGGGCATCCCTTCCAACCTGGTGTCCAAGGGCATGGGGATATTCGTCATACCCCTGGGAGACAATGTAATCCCTTGCTATTTTATCTATTTCCCAGCCCTTCTTTCCGGGTTTTAGCTCCTCAGCGGAGATCTGAATAGCAGTTTTTATCGTATCAAAGGCCTTTATTACCTCTGGCGGAGGAGCAGTCTCTCCCTTTCTGAGGAAATACCACATCCTTTGAAGATCAGAGCAATATCCATCGAGCTTTATACCGAAATCAATGTTCAATAATTCTCCCTCCTTAATGGCCTTATCTGTGGGAGAAGCATGGGCACCTACTTCCTGAGGACCGGCAAAAACTGCAGGACAGGATGATGGATCCCAGGCGGGCTCTGCACCAAGCTCTTCCATCCAGCCCACAAATAATTCAGCCACCTCCTTTTCCTTTAAGCCCGGTCTCAGGACCTTCGTTAATCTGTCGAACATCTTTTCTGTTTCTTCTATCGCTCTTTTTATGCGTTCAAGTTCCGAAGGAGTCTTTCTGCTCCTTAAAGCCTGTACTATTTTCTGGGCCGAAGTCAGCCTGTGGATAAACCTGGTTCCCTCAAGGTGTTCCTGAAGAAGCAGGTACATCCCGTGGGTAAGGCCATCGCTTGTGGGATCGTCCAGGGAATAATTCAGGCCTATAGAGGATGGATTTTTCTCATCAAGCACTGAGAGGAGAACTTCCTTCAAACTTCCCCGGTACGGTATTACCTTTGTGAAAATTCCGGAGCGCTCCACCTCCTGGCGATCAAGCTCCCCCACTATTGCGATTCTATCCCCGTCGGAAAAAACCATAATGGCTGACTGCCAGGTAAGGGAACTTCTCAGCAGATATTCAAGGGAAGGATCAGGGTTCACCCTGGTTTCCCTGGCGAAAATGAGCCAGAGGTCCATTCCCTTTTCCTTCAAAATCTCAACGGCCTGCTCGGCCTTTTCCCTCTCTATCATTCTTTAACTCTCCTTGCATAGATATAGAAGAAGGTGAGGAGAAGGAGAAAGGCCACAAGACTTATAATTTCCCCCTGGTTGTTAAGCCATGTCTCTGCAAATTTTCCTGCTGCAGAAAGGGGTTCTCCCGCCTTCAATGCGAGCTTTCTTCCAATCCAGGAAGAAAAGTCTATACTGGAGGAAACGTTAAGGAATTTCAGAAAGGCACCCACAACACCCATAAGAGCTCCTCCTGCGATGAATCCCGAGGCAATAAGGGTTCCTCTATCCTTCCTTTTCTTTGCAAGTTCTCCCTTTCCCTTCCCAACAAGATATGAAATAAAGCCGCCTACCAGAAGGGGAAGGTTTAATTCCAGTGGTAAATACATTCCCAGGGCAAAGGCAAGTGTTGGGACCTTTGACATCTCAACAAGAAGCGCCACCACCGCACCTATTCCATAAAGGAGCCAGGGGACAGGCTGCTTGCTCATCATCGAGGATATAAGAGCTGCCATAAGGTTAGCCTGAGGAGCCTGCAGTTCCCTGGAAGTAAATCCATAGGACTGGTTCAGAATCATTATCACTATTCCAATAAGAATGGAAGCTATTGCGAGGCCCAGGAACTTGTATCTCTCCTGATTTCTGGGGGTTGCCCCTGTCCAGTATCCTATCTTCAAATCAGTTATAAACCCTCCTGCCACCGACAGCGCTGTACAGACAACACTACCTATCAGCAAAGCAATTATCATACCCCGTCCCCCTGAAAGTCCGGCGTAGACGAGTATAAGTGAAGAAATAATAAGGGTTACCAGTGTCATCCCTGAAACAGGGTTGGTACCAACTATGGCGATTGCCGTTGCTGCCACGGTGGTAAACAGGAAGGCCAGAAGGAATGCGATCGCCACTCCTATGGTGGCTATTTTGGCATTGGAAAGATAGGCAAAGAAGAACCACATGGCTACAAGCACTGCCACTATTCCAAAGATTATGGTGCTCATCTTTATATCTGTATCGTACCTGGGCCTTTTATCGCCCTCCTCATGTTTTCTGAATATCTCCTTGAATCCCAGGGAAAAGGATTTATACATTATGGGAAGACTCTTCAGAATACCCAGAAAGCCCGCTGTTGCAATGGCGCCTATCCCTATTTTCTGAACATAGGTTTTGAAAAGCATTACCTCGTTCATGGAGGAAATAGGAACGGTCCCCGGGAAAATGGGGGTGGCTACATGCTGTCCCACCATCCAGACAAGGGGGATCATGACGAAGGTGGAAAGAAGACTTCCTGCAACAATTACCGCGGAATATCTCAAGCCTACGATATATCCAAGACCAACCAGGGAGGCTACAGCATCTATCTTTAGAACCATCCTTGCCTTCTCATTGAGATTCTTCATAAAGGGAATCCACTGAAAATCGAGGAATTCGTCCCATAATTTCACCGTACCTGCAAGGAAATCGTATATTCCCCCGATCAGCATACTCCATACAAGGACAAGGGCACCGGAGCCTCCGGTTTCTCCTGCCACAAGAATTTCAGTGGTTGCAGTGGCCTCTGGAAAGGGAAGTTTCCCGTGCATTTCCGCCACAAAATACCTCCTCAGCGGAACAAGGAAAAACACACCCAGAGCTCCGCCCAGGAATGCGGAGATGGCTATAGCCAGAATAAGAAACAGGGGGGAAGGAAACTGATGTTGAAGGTTTAAAATAAAAATGGCGGGCGTTGTAAAAATAGCTCCAGCCACCACAACACCAGAGGCTGCACCTATGGATTGAATAATAACGTTCTCCAGCAGGGTGGACTTCCTCCTGTAGATAGCGGACAAACCAACAGCCAGAATGGCTATTGGTATTGCAGCCTCAAATACCTGTCCCACCTTTAAGCCAAGATATCCTGCAGCAAAGGTGAATAGTGCTGCCATAATGGCACCCCATACTACGGAGCGCACTGTAACTTCTGGAACATCGTCTCCCGGGACAACCGGGATATACTTTTCACCCTCCTTTAAAGGAGTATAGGCATTTTCCGGTAATCCTTTTTCCATTTTCATCTCCCTATAATTTCTTTCTTTGCCTTTTCAAAGGCCTTCTGGTTAAATCTTATTTTTATCTGGGAGCTCTCCTTCACAAGGAAAGCCTTGTAGAAATCGTCCTTTTCCCTCTGAAGCATCTGTTTCTTGAATCTGGGAAGTTCCTGCTGCATTCTGGCTTCATCCAGGTCCCTGCTCAGGATCCTGAAGACAAAGGCTCCTTTCTTAAGGGCAAAAACCCTGGACCATTTGTTTAAAGGTGCATCCAGCATGGACCTGTAGGCTTCATAGTCAAGATCCACTCCTTCTATAGGCTGGCGATAGGTCAGTGTTTCAGTTTTGTGTATTATCACCGGAAGAAACTTTCCTGTTTTAATGGCAGAAGCCAGAATCTCCTGGGCCTTTTTCCTTGCCCTTTCTCTCTTCAACTCATCCTTTACCTTTTCTGCAAATTCATTATATGTCCCCTGTCTCTGGGGCTGTATTTCATCCAGCTGAGCAACAAAATATCCTGTGTAACTCCTTACAGGAGGTGTCAGTTTCCCCTTTTCCAGCTCAAAAAGCTTTGTAGAAACCGTTCCGGTGGGATCACCCTCTACCGGTTCTCCCTTCTCTACAAACCTGGTGGTTTTAATTTCGTATCCAAATTTTTTGGCAGCCTCTTTAAGCCCCTTCTTCTTCGCCTCCTTATATAGCTTTTCTGCAAGGGAAGAAGCGAGCTCATAAGCTTTATCCATTTTGAGCTTTCTTTCAATAGAGCTTCTGACTTCGTCCAGGCTTTTTACGCCGCCAGGCACTTTGCTTTCTAATTTTATTATTTCAAACCCGTTTTTAGTCTTCAAAGCAGGGGAAATATCTCCTGGATTTGCTCGAAGAAGCCAGCCCTTTTCTTCCTGTTGTAAGAACATGGGAGGAATGTCCTTCCAGTACCCACCATTCTTTGCCCTTGGCCCCTTTGATATTTCCTTCGCCACAGCAGAAAAATCCTTTCCTTTCTTGAGTTCTTCCAGGGCCTTTTTGAGGTCCCCTTCTGTTTTAACCAGGATCTTGTAAAAGTTGTACTTTTCAGGATAGGAAAAGAGGTCTTTATTGTCATCGTAATATGCCTTTATCTCCTTTGGAGTTACTATAACCCTGTCCTGAAGCTTAAAGGCAGAGATCATGACGAATTTTCCCTTTCTCTTCTCAGGAACAGTGTATCTTGCTCTGTTTTTTTGAAAGAACTTCTTTGCTTCCTCCTCTGTGGGAGGTTCAACATCAACATCCTCATAGGGATAATAGGCATATTCGATGGTGAACTTCTCGTTGTTTATTCTGTAGGCCCTTTTCACTTCCTCATCGTTAACCCGAACTGAAGCGGTGATAACTTTTTTAAGCTTGCTTTCCAGGAGAAATTCCCTCATCTTCTGCTCGAATCTGGGTACAGCCATTCTGTAAAAGGTTATAACCCTGCGTTGATATTCCTGGGGCCCTACAAAAACGCCATTTTTCTGGAACACCGGCATGTTTTCTATATATTCAGCCAGTTCCTCGTCGGTGACCTGTATGTTAAATTTTTCAGCTATTTTTCTTATTACAACAGAATATTCCATGCTCTGAAGGACCCTTTCCGGAAGACCGATTCTCTCTATAAGGCCCTTCGTGATCGGCTTATCTCCCAGCTGTTCCCTTATCATATCCAGTTGCTGATAATATTCCTTCTCAAAGGAGGCAACATCTATGGTTACATCGTCTATCTTCATTATGGTATTCTGAACTCCACCTGAAATCTTTCCCGATCCCCATGCAACAAAAACAAATAAAATAAATACTGCAATTACTCCCCACAAAATTACATTTTTCATAATCTTGCTTTTTCTGAATTTCCTCAGCATCTTCTACCTCCTTAACGGTAATGTTTTAACGTTCCCGTGACGGTCAATGGCCCTCAGGGCAAATATGCCCCTACCGCTTAGTCTGAACTCTTCCTGTTTACCATCACATATTCCATCCTCAGGGGAAAGAAGAACCCAGTTCTTTCCGTCCCGGGAATAACGAAGTTCCTTTACCCCGCTGCCGGTGTCCTCAACCTTTATTATATATGTACCTCCTTCTCGTGAAACACTTATGACAGGAGGCGTATTGTCTATTATAAAGGTACGGGAAAACCTTTCTGCCTTCAGTGCATTCCTTTCGGTATTCGAAGGAAGGTCCGAAGCTACAATCCTTATACGATACTTTCCGTCCGGGAAAAACGTTGTATCAAACACATAGTAATTATCATCCCAGTCGTTTTCCAGCTTTATCAATTTCCCCTTCCCCACCTCAAGGTATATGGAGTAAACAAGGGTATCCCCATCGGGGTCCATAGCATCCCATTTTATAGTTCTGTATCCCTTCTTTATCACCCTTTTTCCTGTAACTGAAAGTAATTTGGAGACCTTTTTCTTGCCATCCTCAATGGAAGAAGGAAGCCCCTTGATTGTTTCTCTGGAATAGGTTTTGAAAACCACATTTGGAGGAAAAATCTTTATACTGTCGATCTGAGGCTCACGATTGTATTTAAGATAAGCAATCTTTATGCTGGAAAATCTCCCCTTTGGTGTGAATTTTACCCTGTACTGAAGATACCGTGAAGGCGGGGAGAGAATCTTTCCTTCGGAACGAACAGAGGGTGTCCAATCTTCCCATGTAGAATCTGGATCAGGGGAATTACCACTTCTTGTCTGCACCTCCACACCCTCACCTTCAAAATAAATTTCCCCCCATTTTGCCTGTCCTCCTGCATCAAGAACGTCAGAGACATAAATACCGGCGTCCTCCTTCACCTTTTCCACTTTATATATGGCGGAAGGAACGGATGTGGAAAAATATATGTTTTCGGATGAGATTATGGCCCTGATTTCTTTACCCTCCGCTTCTTCAAATAAATCGGCCTTTCCCTTATCCACAAGCTTAAAAATCCTCGCCTTTTTCCCTCCTGTAGCGGCGTAAAGATTACCATTATGAACAATAAGTCCTGAAACATATTCTTCAGGATTCCTCCAGAATTCTCGAACCATCCTGGAAACGGGGTCTATTTCAAAAACAGCGCTTTTCCTCTTCTTTTTAGAAACCGCTGCGGTCTTTGAAGTGCTCGAAATTGCAGAAGAAGACCCGGCAACAACCACCACATCAAAGGAAGAAGCAACCGATGCAATGGGATCTGCCCCTGTTTTTACGTTTCCCTTCTCTACCGATCTTTTTCCCTGGGTCGCTGCATATATTTTTCCCTTCCAGAAGGCAATGGAATTAACCTCCCTATAGGGGGATTCCCATATAAGCCGGGGATTTTTCTTTACAAGCTCATATACCCTGCCCTTATCAGAGGTGGCTATATAAAATTTACCGTTCTCGTAAATAAAATCGAGAATCTGGCTATCAGGGAGTTCCACCACTTTCTCACCCGAGCCCTTCAAATCCACCCTGTAAAGAACCGAAGGCTTCCCCGTTGCAACGTACAGGTAGCCATTTACGTACTTGATTTTCCATATAAATCTCTCATCCGGATCAAAGAACTCCTCAACCTTTCCCTTCCTGTACCTGTATACCTTTCCCCTGGGGGAAGTGGCAAAGAAAATTTCTCCCCTGGGACCAACAGCAACGGAAAAGATATCGAGCTCCGGACTATCATATATGAGTTTAACTTTCCCCTCTGGAAGCAGTACAAAGAGCTTTCCCTCGTGTCCTGTGCCCACAAAAATTCCTTCCTTTGTCCTTGCAAGGGACAGAATGTAGCTTTCCCTAACCTCAGGCAACCTGGTCAACTTCATGGAAGGGGAAAGAACCCCCTGCCAGCTTAAAGAAACACCCTTCAAGCTTCCCCTGAGAAAATCATTTACCCCTTCCCTCTCCCAAATTCTGGGAGAAGACGCCAGGATAAAGAAAAGACTCAATAAAAAAACAAATATTTTCTTCATTGTCCGCTCCATGTGGAAAATTTTATAGTTTTGCTTCCTTTGATAAACCATGGAAGCTCAGATGTATATTCAACAACAGTGGCTCTTCTTAACACCCTTCCTCTTATGGGTTGATAGGGAGAGGAAAATAGCTGAAAAAGCGTCGGAGGCAGAGAAGGAAATTCCTCTCCTTCTATGTAAAGGGATTTGTCCCTGGTGAAGAATTTAAAATAAAGCCTGTTGTTCTTTCTCAGATTATTAAGCACCCTTACGAGTCTATCAAAGGATGCCGGAAAGCCCACCACTCCACGGTAATAGGTAGCCTCCCATTTGGAAATCGCCCCGGCCGAAGCCACCATAAGATAAAGGTCCTTTCCTGCAGGAACTTCCGGAATCTTAATGGGATAGGTTTGCTCCTGCTCCTTTCCGTTTTTGGGCTTTAAATAAACCGTAATATCGACTTTCTCCCCTGGCTTTACCCTGTACTTTGGTGTCCAGATCCTGGTAATGGTTGCTGTCTTTTCATATTCATAAACGTCAAATTTGAGGGTTATGGAATCTATGTCGGCCTTTTTATATGGATTATTTTCCAGATAATACAGAATTGCCGCATCCAGGCTCAGCACCTCAGAAGAGCTCTTGCCAACAAAAATATCACTTATCTTAACGTTCCTCCCGTTTTTGATAGCGATTTCTCCCTTTACCTTCAGGGAAATATCTCCGAAATCCTTTGCCCCTTCAGACAAAACCCCCTGTTCTGCCATCATCAAAAGAATCGGGGCAAGGTTCGGGTCATCTATCAACCAGAAATTGTATTTCTTTTCCTTTTTTGGGGAAGATAAGCTCAATCTTACCGGTATATAATCTGGCAGCTTTCCGAGCTCCGCCACAACCCCCTTCTGTCTGTCCTCTATAACCCGTCCAAGCAGGGTTGTGGACTGCATTAATTTAAAGGGAGAAGCATAGGATGGAACAATACCTATAACTTCAGCTTTGGCAAGAAAATAGTTGGCTGGCCCTGTATTCAGGAAGGGATGCCCGAAAATGTAAATCTTATTCTTTTTTCTATCATTATAAACTACCGTCCCTCCAGCGCTTATCTCTATATCCCCGGTGGTAAGAAGAATGGAAACTGCATCTCCCTCAGAAATGTTTCCCAGCTTTATCCTGGGTTCTACCGGAACACCTCCAGCTCCGGCGGAGATCAGGTTCATCTTCCGGGCAAATTTTTCCACAAAATCCCCTTCTATGGTGGAGGAGAATGGAACGGGCAACGGGGCAAATTTTCCAATAGAAGGAGGAGTGCTGAGAAATGAAAGGAGTTTCGAGAAGTCCATTCTTTTCCTTATGGGGCCCATATATGTAGCTCTGGTTGTCCCAACGGTTAAGGGTGCCCCTCCCTTTACTATCTCTTCTATGGGAACTATTCCTGCTATGGGCTCCTTTGAAAACTGAAATCCGTAGGCCACCGCACCCAGGAGCTTTCCGTTTATAAACACAGGACTACCGCTCATCCCTGAAATTACCCCGCCGTTTTCCACATATTTTCCGGTCAGTCTGGCCATTATAAGTGAACTGTCCACGTTGAAGTTCTTCAGAACCCCGAGAATTTCCACCCCGAATTTTTCTGTTTTTGTTCCGGAAAATACTGAAATTCCATATCCCTTCTGGCCTCTTTTTACTTCTTTTAAAGGCATAAAATCAAGGGCAAAAAGGGATAGGATAATAATAAAAAAGCCTATAGTTTTTCTCATGGTCATGAAAAAATATTACCTGCTGAAGTTTTTTTGTCAATCTTCATCGGATTTCATCACCGAAAGGAAGGCCTCCTGGGGAATGTCAACCCTGCCAATTCGCTTCATTCTCTTCTTACCCTCCTTCTGCTTTTCCAGCAGTTTTCTCTTTCTGGTTACATCCCCTCCGTAACATTTGGCAAGCACGTCCTTTCTTATAGGTTTTACGGTCTCCCTGGCAATCACCCTCTTTCCAACGGATGCCTGAATTGCCACTTCGAAAAGCTGACGAGGTATCAGCTTTCTTAATCTGCTCACAACTTCGCGGCCCTTATCATATGCCCTCTTTCGCTCCACAATAAAGGAAAGCGCCTCAACCGGTTCCCCGTTTATCAGGATATCCAGCTTTACAAGATCCCCTGGTTTATAACCTATAAATTCATAATCCATTGAGGCATAGCCCCTGGTTATGGATTTCAGTTTATTAAAAAAGTCGTAGATTATTTCTGAAAGAGGAACCTCAAAGGTCATCATAACCCTGTGGGGGGAAATATATTCCATTTTCTTCTGAATCCCCCTTCTGTCCCTGGTCAATTTCATAACAGGGCCAACGTACTCATCCGGGGTTATGATGAACAACTCCACGTAGGGCTCCTCTATCTTTTCAATTTTCTCCGGAGGAGGAAGTTCAGAAGGACTTTCAATATCAATAACCTGACCATCCTTTGTATAGACCCTGTATCCCACAGAGGGAGCAGTTGTTATAACCTTAATGCCGAACTCCCTTTCCAGTCTTTCCTGGATTATCTCCCTGTGAAGCATTCCCAGAAAACCGCATCTAAAACCCATACCAAGAGCCTGACTGTTTTCCGGTTCAAAGGTTATGGAGGAATCGTTCAGTGAAAGTTTTTCAAGGGCTTCCCTCAGGTCCTCGTAATTATACCCATCCGCTGGATAGAATCCCGCAAAAACCATGGGTTTCATCCTTTTGAAACCAGGTAGAGGTTCTGAAGCGGGATTTTTTAACTCAGTAATGGTATCACCGATCATAACTTCCCTGATATTTTTTATGCTGGCTATTACAAGACCTGCTTCACCGGTTCCCAGCTGTTTAACCTTCCTGTACTTAGGCGTAAGGATTCCCAGTTCCGTAACCTCATGAACACCGCCGCCCTGCATGAACTTAATCTTCATGCCCGGTTCTAAAATCCCATCCACTACCCTTACAAGGGTTATAACCCCCCTGTAATTATCGAACCATGAATCGAAGACAAGGGCCCTCAGGGGTCCTTCCTTTTTCCCTCCCGGGGGAGGAACCCTCTCTATTATTGCCTCAAGAACCTTCTCCACGTTGGTACCATATTTGGCACTTACCATTATGGCTTCCTCTGCGGGAATTCCTATGATGGTCTCCAGCTGGGTTAAGACCCTCTCAACATCAGCGTTTGGAAGGTCAATTTTGTTTATCACAGGAATAAGAACCAGGTCGTTTTCTATAGCAAGATAGGTGTTCGCAAGGGTCTGTGCCTCTACTCCCTGTGAAGCATCAATTACAAGAAGAGCTCCCTCACAGGCAGCAAGGCTCCTGGAGACTTCATAACTGAAGTCCACATGCCCGGGGGTATCTATAAGGTTTAGATAAAAGGTCTTGCCTTTGTATTTATATTCCAGCCTCACAAAGTGGGCTTTTATGGTTATCCCCTTCTCCCTCTCCAGGTCCATGGTATCCAGAACCTGCTCCTCCATTTCCCTCTTGGATAAAGCTCCGGTAATCTCCAGAAAGCGGTCCGCCAGTGTTGACTTTCCATGGTCAATGTGCGCTATTATGGAGAAATTTCTTATTCTATCCCTTTCCATCCGTATGCTGCCGCTCCTATCACCCCTGCCATATATCCAAGGGAAGATATTTCTATTTCTATCGAAGAATGCTGATATACATAACTGTGATTTTTTATATACAGAAGAACAGGTTCTAAAAGAAGATCTCCCGCCTTTGCGAGGCCTCCGCCCAATATAATCGCTTCAGGATCAAATATATTTATCAACGAAACAATTCCCCTTCCAAGCCATTCGGCTATCTCCTGATAAATACTGGCGGCTTCTTTCTCACCCTTCCTCGCCAGCTCTCCTATTTCCTTTGCTGAGAGTCTTTCCCCTGTCCTTTCATAATATTTCCTTTCAAGGGCAGAAGCAGAGGCTTCTGTCTCCCAGCACCCTGTAGATCCACAACCGCATTTTCTTCCAGAAGGATTTATCTGCATATGGCCCACCTCTCCGGCGAAACCACTTTTCCCTGTAAGCAATCTGCGATCTACAATTATTCCTCCTCCTATTCCAGTCCCCAGAGTTATATAAACAAAGGTTGAAAATTCCCTGCCCTTACCGAAAAGCATCTCTCCGAAGGCTGCCACATTGGCATCGTTCTGAATTCTCGCCCCCGGAAAGATACGCTGTATCTCACCCCAGATTTCCGCATCTTTAAGAAAGGGTATATTCGGGGAAAGACGAATCCTCTTCCTTTCGCTGTCCCACAGCCCTGCTATTCCAAACCCCACGCTATCGAAGGGGCTCAGCTCTCCTGAAATCTGTTCGAAAGTTTTAAAGAGAGAGGGAAGGTTCTCTGGACAGGGATAAACCCTTTCTTCAAGAACCTTCCCTTCTTCATCGACAACTCCTGCCTTTATGTTCGTACCACCGATATCTATACCGAGAAGCCTCATTTTTTCTCATCTTCATCCGAGCCTGAAAGTCCCTTTTTAAAGTTTCTTATGGCCTCTCCTATGCCTCTTCCAAGGGCAGGAAGTTTGTTTGCTCCAAATATAAGGAACACAATTAGAAGAATTATTAAAAGTTCGCCTAACCCCAGATTCATTTTTTATTACTTTATAAGGATAACGATCTTGTTATTCTTAAATTTTGACGGATTGAGAATCTGAATCTGTGCCTGAACCTTGTCAGGGGAGAATACGACCTCGTAGTCCACCTTATTCTTGTAAACTTCCTTTGGAAGAATGGTAACCTTCTTAATTTTCTTTAAGCCAAAGTCAGAGGCGTTCAGCACTATTGTTGTAGAAGTCCTGAGGTCCAGCCTGTTGTTGAAAATAGACTGATCCAGTTCCTTTATCTTGGTTGAGGAAAGGAATCCGGTCTTTACTATTCCCTGGGTCTTGAGCATCTTCTTTGTGCCTACCACATACCAGACTGAATTAAGTTTGGATTCAAGGTCTGTCACCTTAGCAGAAAGGGCCGCCAGTTCCTTGGAAAGCTTATCCCTTTCCTGCTGAAGCAAGGCAACATCTTCCTGAAGGGCCTTCTTTTTAGCCTCAAGAGCTGAAACCTGCTGTTCCAGAGTGGTCTTTTCCACTTCAAGCTGTTTAGCCTTGGCCTCGGCCTTTTCCTTTGCGGTAATTAACTCTTTCTTCTTTCTCCTCTTGATTTCATTGGGACTTATGGGTGCTGTTCCCTGGGTAACGAATGTTCCAAAAACATCAGCATCCGGGTCATAGAAATTCCAGACCTTAAATCCAGGAACCAGATAATCAAAGGTATTCACCTGCTCCACGAGCTTTGCTGCTTTATCCTTGGGGATATTGTACTCCTTGGTCAGGAACTCCATGGCTATCTTTTTATGTGTATCACCTGGTTTTACAACAACCGGGTGGGGAAGTTTCTTTTCAATGGAAGTAAGTTCATCCTTCAATTTATTTATCTCCTTCTCCCGTTCCACAATGTCCTTTAATAGCCCCTTGTACGAAACATCTTCCTCCTTTTCCAGCTTTTCTTCCAGTGCTTTTATCTCTTCGGGTCCCAGTTCCATGGACTGATAAATCTCCGGAGGAATTTCGACTCCCTGCTGTTTCGCTGTCTTAAGGAGCTCGAATATCTCATTCTGCCTTTCTTTGATCTTTCGCTCTATCTTGTCAACTTTAGCCGCCATCTTTTTCATATCCTCTATCTTAAGCTGCGCTCCCTTCTTTAGTTTTAAAGAAGGTTCTGAAAGAAGGAGGTATGCTACCACCGCTACCACAATAACAACAGCTATTGTAAGGACAGCCCACAGCCATCCTTTGTTAGAGGGCCTTTTCATGTATTTGGTGGTCTCGCTCACGCCACCCTTCTTTTCCTCGCCCTCGTTAAAAATGTCTTTCATTATTACACCTCCTGATGCATTTTTACCATTAAGTTTTACCACATTAAGGCTTTTCTTTCAAGCTTGCCTGAAAAGTACAGGGGGTTTAAAATATAAGGGTGAGAAAAATCTTTATTTTTTTTGTCCTCGCTTTTTCGATCTTTTCAATAGACCTGGGGGGATTCATCGGGGAAGCCTCCAATGCAAAGGGAATGTCCTATGGAGTCTTTGCCTCCCTATCCTTCTTTCCCTTTACAAGGGTGGAAATTGAAGGTTCAAAATTTTTTACAACCGAGGAGAAGCAGCTGGTACTTTCAGGTGAAGCCGGGATTTCCCTTGCAGGAATACACCCCTATCTAATAGCAGGCGTTGGAATCAACACTAATGAAGAGGGAAAATTTGAGCCCTTTTCCAGTTCAACCTATTTCTCAGCTATAGGGGGAGGGGTTAAATTCTCCATTTTTTCAAGGATGCTAAAGCTAAGACTTGATTTCAGAAAGTTCTCGGTGAAGGACAATCCGTATTATAGAGCCTACGTAGGAATATTGTTTTCCATTTAACTTAAAACGGTTTTATATCTAAAAATACAACTTCACGCTCGATCCCACAATTCGTGGGAGCGCCCAGTAAGAATTTCTGGAAGCGTAAAGAAGAGAAAACTGTACATCCAGATTTTCTTCCACCGAATAGGAAAGGGATGCCATAACTATTTTCCCTTCCGGTTTTGTATAAACACCTGTAAGGTTGAGTTTCAAAAGGGGACTTATTTCATAGGAGGAATAAAGGGTAAAAAGTTTTATCTCCGGGAAAAGTGTTCCACGAC
>JAMOUL010000069.1 GCA_027062035.1 Candidatus Aminicenantota bacterium
AAGTTCACATCAATAAATTATGAGTCTATGTTCAATCGTTGAAAAATCTTCCATCTTAATATACCCGGGTCCGGTATAAATTTTTTCCTGATCAGAATAATATGGGCTCATGAAATTACCGGATTGACCGGTGGAATTTACGGAAAGCGAGCGGGAAAAATCCGAAAAGTCCAGTATCATCCTGAAGGTAGCAAAGTGAACCACATGGAAGCTCTTGGAAGACCTGAAATCTGCCTTCAGCACCGTGGTCTTACCTCCGGGCATATAATATGGACCAAGATTAAACAGATAGGAAAGGAGCTTTATCCTTCCCAGTGGATGTTTGTAATATACAAGGTGGATTTTTTCCCATCGCAAATCGTTATTTTTGCTCTCCCTTGCGTAAATTTTATACGTCTCAATAAGAGCACGTTTCACTATATCCCTGAAGTCTTCCTTCCCGGGTGTTTTCTTATCGTCTATCCAGTCCATAAATTCGGAAGTAATTTTAAATTCTGGATAGCCCATAATTCTATATGTCCACCATGGAGAAATGTACCAGACATCAGCCTTATTCCTTATTTCATCCTGAAAGATCTCCCTGGAAAGCCTTTCCTGAAACCTGTAAAAAAGATAAGGCGTAATTCCCCTCTCTATTCTGTAATCCCAGTTTTTAAATTTTTCCAGCACAAAGTTTGCCATTGGATTCCTGAATTTAAAGTCCTTTATGGCTTTTATCAAAAATTCTGCAGCTTTTGAATAGCTGTCTGTCTGAAGCTCCGCGCAAAGCTCAACGCTCATTTTCTGATGTCCCTCTATAAATTCCTTAATTCTGTCCGCCCTGAAAGAGATAAGAGAATGTCTGTTGAAAATAGGGAGTTTTCCTTCGGGAAGAACGGGGTTGTTTGCAGTGGCAATATACCCCTTATCAGGGTTTAAAATAAAGGGTTTTTCACCTTCTGGATAAAAACCCTTCCATGCGTCTTCGCTTCTATCGATTTCCACAGGTAAGGAACCATCTCCTTTCCCCCTTACTGGTATATAACCTGTGGGATAATATCCTGTATTTCCCCTCCTGTCGGCAAATACAATGTTAAGTCCTATGGAGGAAAAACAGGATAATCCATTCACAAACTCTTCTATGTTACGGGCCGTATTCATAATGTAAATTGCTTCAAATACCTTTGTGGGATACAGGAAAAGGGAATGACGGGCCATATAAACCCCATCCTTTTCTACAACAGGCCCAAAAACTGAAGTTAATACCCTTATCGTCTTCTCCCTTCCTCCTTTAATTTTGATCTTCTTTTCCACCACTCCGAAGTTTACCCATTTTCCATCCAGAAGATACTGTCCATGATTGTCGGGATTTATCTTCAGAATGAAATAATCTATAACATCAGTTCCTATGTTGGTGATACCCCAGCCGATTCTGTCATTTCTCCCCATTATTACAAATGGAGTCCCGGGTAAGGTAAATCCTGAAAGCTCCAGTCCTTCAGTCCTTCCCCTTAGCTGGTAAAAATAAGAAGGTAGCATATTGCTCAGGTGGGGGTCGTTGGCCAGGATGGGCTTTCCTGTTTCAGTTCTTTTGCCTGAAATAACCCAGTTATTGCTACCAATTTTTCCATCAAGCCTCAGCCTCTCCTGTTCCAGAAGTTCTGCCACCATCTTGCTCTGTAAAATTTTCCTGTATTCTTCCTCATTTATAATAGAGGAACCGTAATGGCCATATATAAGGCCTACCCCCCTCTCCTTTCCGAACATCTGTATTATTTTCATATTGTAGATCTCCCCACCTGAACTGTGGAGAACCAGTTCCATGTTCTTCAAAACTGCCAGGCTATCCTTCAGTGTCCACGGTTCCGGCCTATATCTGAGAATTTTAAATTCTATGGGTAAATTCCCGTGGCGAATAAAGGCATTAACTCCATTACAATAACTCTGAAAAATAGCCTTTACCCGGGGATTTCTTTCTAAATCCTTAATTACAGGGTCAATGGATTCCTCTATCATCAACCTTTTATTTCGCTCGTCTGCCGCAATGGTGCTCTTTCCAAAAATCTCGCTTAATCTACCCAGAGCATATCTCCGCGAAAGGTCCATCTGAAACAACCTGTCCTGAGCATGCACAAACCCCATGGCAAAAAGAAGGTCTTCAGTATTGCCGGCCTCTATCAGGGGAATTCCCCATTTATTCCTTTTGATAATAACCTCGCTTTTAAGACCTTCAAGATCGAGTTTCCCATCATAATCAGGAGCTGTTCCCTTCACATAAAAATAAAGTGCAATTGCCAGTAAAAAAATAAAAACAAAAATGCCTGTGATAATTTTTTTCATTATTTTCTCCTTTATCAAAAACCCTTTTAATTTCTAAAATTCCTTTTCATACATTTCATAATTACTGAGGTCCATGCCGTACCTTTCGTACACCTTCATTGCCCCTGTGTTGCTCCTGTCGACATATAGCCTTAATCCACACGCCCCTGCCTCTCTGGCCTTTTGAAGGACGAAATTATAGAGAAGGCCAAAATATCCCCTGCCCCTTTCTTCAGGAAGGGTATAAACGCTCTGAATCCACCAGAAATAGCAGTTTCTCCAGTCGCTCCATTCTTTTGTTATCATGAGCTGTGAAACTATCTTCCCATCAACTTCAATAACGTAATATTTGCCATCGACTTCCCCTTTCAGAATCGCCTCTGTTCCTTTTCTTGCCTTTTCTTTATCAAGGCTTTTTCCCTCGGTTTCAAGGGCCATTGCGAGGTTATTTCTCAAAATTTGCTCAAGGTCCCCGGGTTTTCCTTCTCTTATAAGGGGTTCATTCATAAAGAAATTTTATCACAGGAGGATTTTTAATACTTTCTTTTTGAGGTACAATTTAACAGTGAATTTCAAAAGACTTGTTTTCATATATGCAATAATAAACATCTTAATTGCGGCTTTTCTTGGCCTTTATCTCTTAAAACCCATCCCCACCAGAGTTATGGAATTTGACGGCATAAAGGGCAATTTCCCCGCATGGAAGGCAGAGGATTACTGGATGGGAAACGGGTGGAAGGGGACTATTTTTAACGATAAGCTGGCTGAATTTCGGGTTCTCATAAGCGAAGAAAAGGAAGAAGGTGGCGAACCCATTTTCGAAAAGAACACCCTCATCTACAGGAAGGAAATAGATTCCTTTCCGGCAGGTATTTATTACTTTGTAAAAAAATCCCACGGTTATCTCGTGATGTATTCCTTCCACATTGGAAAGAAGGCCTACTGGATAGATATGAACTCATACACCAAACTCTCGAAGTACAGGGATTTTTTCAATAAATTTTTACAGACAATGACTGTGGAAGGCAGGCCATCTGCAATTTCTTCCGCAGATCTCGAAACCCATTTTTCATGGAAAATCATAAGAAGAAACTCCACCGTCTTTTTCATGGCTACAGGCTCAATTCTCT
>JAMOUL010000070.1 GCA_027062035.1 Candidatus Aminicenantota bacterium
TACGATGCGTCCTTTTCAGAGGGGAGATGGTACGGAGGATCTGGGGCCGTATGGGACCTTAATTCAAACGCACTGAGACCTGAAGGGTGGACTTCTGCTGATGCAGCCGGATTGCCGATTCTTCCGGGCCTTATTCGTTACGAAGAGGTTATGGCCGGGCATATCGATCATGCAATCAGGTTTACCGCCCATGCAACCAATAGCTACATATGGCCGGCCCGACATTTGACCGGTGGTAGACCGGGCATCCTTACAGATATTCCACCCATGGGTGCCCGTTTTCGTCTGAAGGCTTCCTTTGATACAAGCAGGTTTGCCCCTGAAATAAGAATTATTCTAAAAGCCATGAAGACCTATGGGATTATACTTGCAGATAATGGAGGAGACTGGTATATAAGCGGTGTCCCTGACCCCAGATGGGATAATGCACTTCTTCATACACTTGATGTTCTTACAGGAGATGATTTCGAGGCGGTGGACACTTCAGGGTTGATGGTAAATCCTGATTCTGGTAGGGCAAAACAGCGCCTTAAACCCAGACCTCAGGACCATCCTCGTTTCCATAAACAGCATCAGAAGTAAGCGCCTTCCGCGGTCAGGTCTTCACATTTGACAGATCTGTATTGCGTATATGCGTTTTCGCGCTGACGCGCAGGCGCACTATCGAATAAAAATCCCCCTCGATCCCCCTTTACAAAAGGGGGAAGAATAAGGAATTTTCTTTATTTCCCCCCTTTTTAAAGGGGGGATTAAGGGGGCATAAAATAGGGTTTTTCTTTATTTCCCCCCTTTTCAAAGGGGGGATTAAGGGGGGATCCCCCCTTGCCTCCCTCGCCTCTCTTTAGTAAAATTTTCCCTCTTTTTAAAGATGCTTCCATGATCCATTACAATAAAAAACTTAAAAACCTTGCAAGACAACTCAGAAAAAATATGACAGAAGCGGAAAAGCTTCTATGGTCCAGGGTAAGAAGAAAGCAACTTGGATGTCGTTTTTACAGACAAAAAATATTGGGAGATTATATTGTTGATTTTTACTGTCCCAGGGCCAGGCTAATTGTGGAGATTGATGGTGGACAGCACAATGAGAACAAAAATGATAGGTCAAGGGATGAGTGGTTTTCGAATCAGGGGTTAAGAGTCATTAGATTCTGGAATAACGATGTACTCAGGAACATAGAGGGAGTAATTGAGAGACTGATGGAAGAGATAGAGAAGCGGATAGGCTAAAAAATCCCCCTCTGTCCCCTTTACGAAAGGGGGAGGGATGAGAAAAAAATCCCCCTCTGTCCCCCTTTGCAAAGGGGGAAGAATAAGGAATTTTCTTTATTTCCCCCCTTTTTTAAAGGGGGGATTAAGGGGGCATAAAGTAGGTTTTTTCTTTATTTCCCCCCTTTTTAAAGGGGGGACCAAGGGGGGATCCCCCCTTAATATAAGGGGGAATAAGGAGATGTATGGAATAAATTACATCTTATTCGGGAATTACCTTATTCTGGTAAGTCCATCAAACTCAGCTATTAAGATATTGTCGTCCGGATTGTACTCTCTTGTAGGCGTTATTGGAACCACTCTTATTTTTATTCGTTGGTGTCTGGCATTGATTAAACGATGATAAAGTCTGTATCCGAAGAAAAAGCTTTTTTCATTTCCTGGAGCTATAGTGTAGTAACGATCATATGAAAGCGTGGCGGTGTCTCCTGTGTCCAGATCCATCATTTCCAGGTAGACTTTCACTGCCGGCCCTGTTTTTACTCCGTGGTTATCAACTACTATTTTATATGTGTGAAAATAAAGGCCTCCTGATTTAAACTTATCTCTGATTACATTTTTAATGCCGAAGTCTGGATAGAAAGGCAATTTCATCATTTCTGATACACCTTTAACCGATGGTCGGTTTTGAAGCGCTACCTCTATCTGAAAAACACGATCCTCCACGTCTACCGGGTCCGGTTTGTTCTGACAGATGTGACCCATTGTAACTTGAAAATTGTTACCACCTCCTATCATGTTATATCTGATATCGCAGTAATACCTTCCGTTTTTAAGAAGTACAGACATAAATCTCGAATTCGGGGGTATATTCTTTGTATCCCAAACCACATTGTACAACTTTCTCTTTTTATCTTCTTCCACCAATCTCACATCAGAAATAATGGGTATGTTACTTAAAAATGCCCGTTTGGCTTTTCTCTCCATTTCTACGAACGTTTCTGCAAAGTCTATAGTTTTAGCAAGGCTTATAATGGTAAAATAATGAGATTCTCCTTTATCCGGATGTCCCATCCATCGAACGCGAACTTTAAGCTTTCCCCCTGCAGTGGAAGTGAGGTTTTCTTCCTGATTTGTGTGTGGATTGGTACATTTTCCGGGGATTTTCCATGGATATCCGTTTACACCGGAGGTGATAGGAACATCTATAGCAATACGGCACGTGCTCTGTATACCATTCTGTCTCCATAGAGTTATCCTTACTTTTTCGGATGAAGAGGTAATGTCGGTATCCCAGTGAATCTTAACAGTTGTTCCTTCAAAATAAGCATCTTTCTGGGGGACTAATCTTACATTATAAATAGAGGAATGGTTTGCTTTTAAACTCCCCGCAAAAAGAACCAATAACATAATAATTAATGTTTTCCTCATGGCTAACTCCTCCCTTTCATAAATTTGCTTATTTGTCAGCAAAAAATGTGCCAGTAGGAAAATAGCACTACAGAAGCCTTCGTGTCTGGATAATTACGACAAAATCGTCGAAAATTCGACAAAATTGTCGAGAAGGGTAAGTTTTAGCGTGTACGCATATACGGGTTTGTGCATGTTTTGTTTATGCGAGTTCGCGATGAAGCATTATCATTGCACATCAATCTCATCCGCCTCTGCTTCTTGATGCTTCTCCTCCAGCTGAAGCGTTGAGAAGTAAAAGCCGTATTTTTCTTTGAGTAATTTCTCAGCTTCACGCAGAATTCTCTCCCCGAATTTATGGTCCGTTATCTGAAGATGGGCCGAGAAAATTCTTCTGTTCGAGGAGAGCTCCCAGGCATGGATGTGCCTCACACCCTTAACTTCATCTATGGAGAGTAAATCTGACCTTATCTTTTCAATGTCTACGCCCTTAGGAACCTTTTCCATAAAAATATTAAGCGCATCCTTAATTATCCCGTAGGAGGCCCAGAGCAAAACAACTCCAAATACCATTCCAAGGATAGGGTCAATCTTGGTAAACCCTGTAAGATTTATGACCACAGCAGCCACTATTATCAGAAGGCTTCCCACAAAGGTTTGCAGGATGTGCCAGAAGGCTCCCTTCATATTAATGTTTTCCTTCTGCCGTTTATACATAAGCTTGAAGGATATTAGCTCTGTAACTATTCCGCCGAAGGCTGAGAGAAACATTATTCCGGTCGGTAGCTCGAATTCCAT